>JAAELZ010000482.1 GCA_024226105.1 Pseudomonadota bacterium
CCCTGCCTGTATAAGTCTTACTGATAGGCGATATTTGTACTAACGATTTGAGCTGTGAGAAAATTTGGCGCTAATATGCGCGGAATTTGAGTGATGAGGAAATCAAAGAACGGGGTTATATCATTTACCCCGGCGAGCTGACGGTTGTTAGCGGCTTTCGTATCGGCTGCATCGACAATTTGAATGCTGATAATATGCATGGTGTTTTTGACGCCGTTAAAGGCGCATGCGAAGCCATGGACGTTACAGATTGTTTCCCGCCTGCGGAGGCACTGGAACAACCTAAGTTGCAAAATCAACTGGCTGCCTTATAACGCTACTAAAACTGAACAAATGTAAACCTGGATTTAGAAAAATGTCTGACGAAAATAGAGTAATTTCAGTAAATGGCCGTGATTATGCATGGCCGAAACAACCCGTTGTCGTTGTGTGCATCGATGGTTCAGAACCAGCCTATATCGAACAGGCGATTGCCGATGGCGTTATGCCGTATATGGAAAAAGCATTACAGGCGGGCACGGACCTGCGAGCGGATTGCGTTGTCCCAAGTTTTACAAACCCGAATAACCTGTCTATTGTCACCGGGCAACCTCCAGAAATACACGGCATTTGTGGCAACTACTTCTATGATGAAGAAAACGACGCAGAAGTTATGATGAATGATCCAAAATTCCTGCAAGTACCGACCATTTTTAAGGAATTCTTTGACGCCGGCGCCAAGATTGCGGTTGTTACCGCCAAAGACAAACTACGCAACTTGTTGGGCCACGGTCTTAGCTTTGATCAAGGTCGAGCCATTTGTTTTTCTTCTGAAAAATCGGATGAAACCACGGTTGCCGCCAATGGTCTCGATAATGTATCTGACTGGATCGGCCGTGAAGTGCCTTCCGTTTATTCTGCAGAACTCAGCGAATTTATTTTCGCCTGTGGGGTAAAATTGGTAGACGAATACAAACCGGACCTTATGTATCTTTCTACGACGGATTACATCCAGCATAAACATGCACCGGGCACACCTGTGGCCAACGAATTTTACGCCATGTTGGACAGATATATGGCTCAGTTAGACGAACGTGGTTGTGTCATTGTGTTGACGGCGGACCATGGCATGAAACCAAAACACACCGCAGAAGGTATTCCCGACGTTATTTATCTACAGGACGTTTTGGACGACTGGTTAGGTAAAGACGTGGCCCGGGTGATTCTTCCAATCACAGACCCTTATGTTGTTCACCACGGTGCTTTGGGGTCTTTCGCCACAGCCTATCTTCCGCAAGAAGTACGTGCCGACACCATCAAAAGGCTGGGTGAGCTGGATGGCATGTCGCTGGCGCTTAGCCGCACGGAAGGTTGTGAAAAGTTTGAACTTCCTGAAAATCGAGAAGGCGATGTCATTCTCGTATCCGAAGCCGGCAAGGTTATGGGAACAAGTGCCGATCGTCATGATCTTTCTTTATTGAAAGAGCCTCTACGTTCTCACGGCGGCACCTCTGAACAACGCGTTCCTTTGTTGTGCAACCGTTCAACGTCGGGCCTTGATGTAAACAAACGTCTTCGTAACTTTGATGCCTTTGATATTGCATTGAATTACGCACAAGCTTAAATACAGGAATAGTTATGTCACAAATTAAACAAATCCGCCACGAAGCCATGCGAATTGCGGGCGAACAGGTGAAAACCACCGACACCATTGACGTGGTAAGCCCGTTTTCCAACGAAGTCGTTGGCACGGTGCCAAAAGGCCAGGCGAAACATGTTCAGGCAGCTTTTCAGAAAGCCTCTGACTATGCGCCGACCTTAAGCCGCCATCAGCGTTATGAAATTTTGCAAAAAACAGCCGATATTCTGGTGGGCCGTGGCGACGAGATTGCTGAGGTGATCACGGCAGAATCGGGGCTTTGTAAAAAAGATTCGTTATACGAAGTGGGTCGTGCCTACGATGTGTTTAGCCTGTCGGCGCGTGCTTGCACCGTGGATGACGGACAAATCTTTTCCTGTGACATCACACCCCACGGCAAAGCGCGCAAAATCTTTACTTTACGCGAGCCATTGGGTGCTATCAGTGCGATCACGCCATTTAACCACCCCTTAAACCAGGTCGCTCACAAAGTGGCTCCCTCCATCGCGACCAACAATTGCATGGTGTTAAAGCCGACGGAAAAAACACCGCTAACCGCCCTGTTACTGGCGGACATTTTGTATGATGCCGGCCTGCCGCCTGAAATGTTCTCGGTGGTAACCGGCGATCCGAAAGATATTGCTGATGAAATGTTGACTAACCCTTTGGTGGATCTGGTGACCTTTACCGGGGGCGTTCCTATTGGAAAATATATTGCTGACAAAGCAGGTTACAAACGCAAAATCCTTGAACTCGGCGGTAACGATCCCCTGATCGTAATGGCCGATGCCGATCTGGAAAAAGCCGCCGAGCTGGCGGTTGCCGGTGCGTTTAAAAATTCGGGTCAGCGCTGCACAGCGGTAAAACGTATTCTGGTTATTGAAGAAGTGGCGGACGCATTTGTCGCAATTGTCACCGAAAAAGCCAGAAAGCTTAAATATGGTGATCCAACGAACCCGGACAATGACATGGGAACGGTCATTAACGAGGCCTCTGCCATTCTGTTCCAGGACCGCGTAAACGATGCGGTTTCCAAAGGGGCCAAACTCATGTATGGCAACGAACGTGACGGCGCGGTTTATTCGCCAACCGTTGTCGATTTTGTGCCCTTTGATTGCGAACTGGTTCGTGAAGAAACATTCGGCCCTGTCGCGCCGATCATCCGTTGTAAAGACATCGACGACGTGATTCGAATCTCAAATTCTACCGCCTTCGGCCTGTCTGCGGGTGTTTGCACCGACAACTGGCCGGATGCCCAGCGCTTTATCCGTGAATTGATCGTGGGTACGGTAAACATTTGGGAAGTTCCTGGTTATCGTATTGAAATGTCACCCTTTGGTGGAATCAAAGACAGCGGCCTTGGATATAAAGAAGGCGTGCTGGAAGCCATGAAAAGTTTCACCAACTTGAAGACCTATTCTCTACCGTGGGAATAACAAAAGGCTAATTCAAATAAACTAGACGGGAAGCCCTCGATCATATGGGGGCTTCTTTGCTTTTGAGGCGCTAAAAACATGTCTGATACCGTGAAAATTCATAAACGTGAGTGGCTACGCAAGGGGTTCCTTCCGGTGTTAAGAACACTTTATTCGCATCTGCAATTTGACGGCGCCTGGAGCAAAGAACTGGACAGGGAAATAGTCCATCGGGGAAATATTGTAACTGTTTTGCCTTATGATTCCGTGGCGGACAAATATGTGTTGATCAAACAATTTCGCATCGGTGCCTATTGGGCTCGCGCAAAAAATGAAAATAAGTCCAATGATGGGCTTATTTGGGAGGCAGTTTCCGGCTATGTGGATGCAGGCGAATCTATTGAGGAGGCCGCAAAACGGGAAATGATGGAAGAGAGTGGATTGACGTGCTCTGATCTTAAAAGCCTGGGCAGTGTTTTGACCAGTCCGGGCATGTGTGACGAACGCGTACATTTGTTTCTTGCCAGCGTCGACAGCCAAAATTGTGAGGGTATTTTTGGGCTTGAAAGCGAATCAGAAAATATTCAGGTCCATGCCCTGGAACGCAAAACTGTTCAACAAATGATACTTGACGGTCGTATCGAAAAAGCGTCTGCTTTGCTGGCACTTCATCGGGCTGAAGAAATTTTGTCTACACGATCAAAAATAAACTAACCGGCGCATCATTGGACTGTTTTTCATAGCTGCTGCTCCGGCACAATTTTCAGTAGCCAGGCAGAAAATTGCCGCTGCAGAAGCACCCTATACCCTGCCCAACTGAGGAATTTAGATTCAAAATATACCTGTTCATTAATCCCGTTCACCGAATGTACAGGTTCGCATGGTTAGTATAGGCGCTCGAGAAGGTAACACTCCAAATGTATCCCCTTATCTTCCTCATCTCCCGGCCTCGGCCGGGTTTTTTTATGCGCGACACCTTCTCTACTGCAAGATACTATTCCCGATAAGCTTGTGTCCATCCCGCGGAGAACGGGAAACCGCATGCCAAAGCACTCCTGGATTCAGCAGACGGCCGTTTTCTATGTGTTGGCCTCCAGCCTTACCGCACAATACTTGAACTCCGGTATTTTCCCGTAGGGGTCAAGCGCTTCGTTGGTAAGCAGATTGGCAGCCGCCTCAACGTAGCAAAAGGGCAGAAATAGTTCTCCCCGCTGCATCGAGCTCGC
>JAAELZ010000483.1 GCA_024226105.1 Pseudomonadota bacterium
GAACGATGTCGCGCATGATGTCGCTGTTGTCCCACGTTCCCGCTTCCGGCCCCTGATCACTTGCCCGCGTGGCGTAAGCCTCATACATATTGCGCCGCAAATCACGCTGTTCGGCATAGCTTAAAAAGGGAATGTAGGAAGGAGCCTGCAAGGTGAAGCGCCAGCCTGGAAGGCCTGCTTCTTCGGCGTCTTGCCTGGCTGCATCGATGATCTGAGCGGGCAGGCCGGTAAGCTGTTCCTGGTTTTCAATATGCAGCGCCCAGCCCTGGGTGGCGTCCAGTACATTTTGCTCATATTGTAAACTCAGCTTTGAAAGTTCGGCGTTGATCTCTTTGAAGCGGGCCTTGTTGTTCTTATCCAGCGCAACGCCTGATAGTTCAAAATCGCGCAGCTCGTTTTCTATGGTCTTACGCTGGGCCTGTGTTAATTTCGGGAAATCAGGTGAGCGTGCCAGTGTTTGAAGTTTTTCATATAGAGCACGGTTTTGCCCTATTTCGGTTGAATACGCCGATAACATGGCTAAGGCTTTTTGAACTTCTGTGCGCAGGGCCTCGGAATCCCTGACCGCATTGATATGTGAGATAGGCGACCAGAGGCGTTCGATGTTTTCGTTCATGTCCTCCATGGGGTCTACAAAATTCTCCCAGCCCGGTACGGTGTCCGCGTTACACAAAACGCTTATATGCTCGCGATTTTGTGTTAACACACCCTCGAGCGCCGGGATCAGGTGCGCGGCCTGTATATGCTCAAATAAGGGAAAGGTTGAATTGCTAAGCAGAGGATTTTTTTTCATGGTTTTGACAAAACATCAGGGTTTGAACTCATTTCTCCCAATTGATAAGGCGAGCCTGCGCCCGGGAAGGCCCGTTTCTGCGAAACAGGGGTGCCCTGTAGGCCTGAAAGGCCGGATTTTATTCGGTTTTTGTGCTCTGCTCCAGTCCTTTGAGGAACTCACCGAGTGCTTTTCCGGCTTCTTCAGGCGTCATGTTCTCCATGTCTTTGACCGACCCTTCAAGCTGTGCATTCATGTTTTCAGCGCGTTCCTGCATCTGCCGGGCCATTTGTTCGCTGCTGTAGTTCGAGTACATCATTAAGGCACCTAAAATACCGAATACCACCATGGCCTTTTGCCGGGTGATACCGTGCACTTCAACGCTGGCATTGATAACCAGCCAGGTGCCCCAGGCGATACTGGCGAGGGTGCCGAGGTAGGGTATCAGGCTAAACAGGGCGGTGACCGGCAGTATGGCGCTGGCGAAGGCCTGGCAGCGAAATGCCGTTTGATAGTTCTGGGTTGACCCCATCAACTTCCAGATAACGAACAGGATCGCAGCGGCGATGGAATAGCCTATTATCATCATTACGGGTATGAAAATAACGGACGCCAGCCCCATGCTAATACCGCCCAACATCCCGCCGCCAAATAAAGAGAAGATGGCCATCATGATGCCGGTAAAAACCGCCATAACGGCGATAAAAATGAGCGGTTGGGCATAACCGCCATCACGTGGCATGGTGCGGTAAAATCCGGCCGGATCTTTGATTACGCGAAGAGCGGTTTGAAATACGTCGGATAGATCGAATTTACCTGATTCAGGCATGTTGTGCTCCCGGGTTCTATGTTTGGTGAGAGTTCGTGTTTCCTGTAGAATGCGTTGTATATTACACCTTCAGTTCGCAGGAGCAAAGGGCTTGCGCAAACTCCGGCTGGCTTCGCGTGTCTGCATGGAACCACTATGGCTGCGGGTGATCTATACGGCAACCTGATAAAAATACAAAACGATGGCTAATAAAGAATACGACTATATCGTCATAGGCGGCGGCAGCGGCGGTATCGCAAGTGCCAGAAGGGCGGCCAGTTATGGCGCGAAAACTCTGCTGATTGAAGCAGGAAGATTGGGCGGGACCTGTGTGAACGTGGGTTGCGTGCCGAAAAAGGTGATGTGGAATGCGGGCCATCTGAATGAAGGCATTCGCCTGGCGCGTGAATACGGTTTTACGACCGGGGAGGTCCGTTTTGACTGGCCGACACTGAAGCGAAAGCGCGATGCGTACATAAAACGCCTGAACGGAATTTACGACCGGAATCTGGATAATTCAGGGGTTGATGTGGTTGATGGATACGGTGTTTTTGTGGGCCCGGATACAGTCGAAGTAACGGGGCAACAGTACCGCGCAAAACATATCCTGATCGCCACAGGCGGCCAGCCCTGGGTACCTGACGTGCCGGGCGCGGAACTGGGTATCAGCAGCGACGGTTTTTTTGAACTGGAAGATCTTCCGGCGCGTACCCTGGTGGTTGGTGCAGGTTATATTGCGACAGAACTTGCAGGGCTGCTCAATGCGCTGGGCAGCGAAGTGACCATATTGCTTAGAAAGTTCCAGCTGCTGCGAACCTTTGATGAAAGCCTGTCTTCAACCGTAATGCAGGTGATGACCGATGCCGGCATTGATATCCAGACCTGTATTCAGCTGAACGGCTTACAGAAAAATGCCGATGGCAGTATCAGTGCCAGCCAGCAGGATGGAAATCATTGCGGGCATTTCGACAGCGTGATCTGGGCGATCGGGCGTCTGCCCAATACGCGCTCGCTGGGGCTGGATCATGTTGGAATAGAAACGGATAAAGCCGGGTTTATTCCGGTTGATGCTTATCAGAATACGGTGGTTAAGGGTGTTCATGCCGTCGGCGATGTGACGGGTGCAGCACAACTGACGCCGGTTGCGATTGCCGCCGGGCGCCGTCTGGCAGATCGGCTTTTCGATGGTAGAAAGAAGGCGAAAGTAGACTACAGTTTAATCCC
>JAAELZ010000484.1 GCA_024226105.1 Pseudomonadota bacterium
CCAGTTGATCGAAATTCCTGGCCGGATGGTTCAGCAATTCAGCTGCCACCAGGTGCCAGGCTGTCTGCGCGACAATTACTGCGCTGTACAGAAGATCCATTGGTGCGGATATAGCCAAATTCAGCCCGCCCTCATAGGTGCGGGAAGTGAGCTGTTCCTGCTCCCAGCCGACGGCATTTAGCAGGCGGCGTGTCTGTTTATGCCACAGTTTGAGGATCTGTTCGCTGGCAAACCCCTGGTACAGAACATCCAGTACCGCACCCGGATACGTCCATAGCAGGCCCGGGCCGGTCAGGCGGCGTGCATCCTCGAGCTTCAGTTGCCCGGAATCCGGCAACGCTTCGCTCAACGACGCCTCAAGCGCCTCGATCATATCCAGCATCACGACCTCTCAATCGCTCCCTTCATCTTCACTTCTGGCCAGGCGAACACCACGCTCATCGCGAATCAGGGTTTCACCATCGCTGACGATTTCTTCAATTTCCGGTAGTTCTTCCGTTCCGGGTACCGGGATGTCTTGCTGCTCAGGCCGGTTTTCCTGGTTGAAGTACACGATTTGTTTCCAGCAGCGGGCGCTGTTATCGCCAAAAACGGTCAGCAGATCACCTTCCTCGGCCAGGTTCAGCGCAGAATCGACCGCGTCAACTTCATCGCAAATAATGTTGATTGCATTCGCAGGGACGCCCTCTGCAATAAGACCCGCTTCGAGCATTTTCGGGATTTCATCATCGCCACGACGACGTCGGTTATCGTCTGCCTTACAAATAAAGTAATCGAAATGGCCGGCGAGAATTTTGGCTGCCTCGTAAACATCTTCATCACGGCGATCCCCGGGAACGGCGACCACGCATATTCGCCGCCCGCTGACTTCCATTCTTGAGACCAGATCTGCAATCGCTCTAAACGCGGCGGGATTATGTGCGTAATCCAGGATTACCCTGAAGGCGTGCTCATCAAATACATTGGTTCTACCCGGAGCTTCAAAAAAGCTGCTGTCAAAAGTGCGCAGACCGTGGCGAATATTGTCCAGGTCAACCTCAAAACTATAAGCCATTGCCACGGCAAACATGGCATTTTGCACATTGTGCATTGCCTTGCCTTCCAGGGTAGCGGGTATCAGGTGAGACCACAGTACCGGTATATGCAAACCGTTATCGTACAGGGTGATCATATCGCCATTAATTCCTTTTTCCAGCACCACTGCCCGGCCTCCTGCACGAATGTGTTCTTTTACCAGGCTATGCTCTGACGTCATGGTGACATAGCAAATATGGTCTGCCTGTGCAAAGTCGGCCATTCGCAGGCAGTGAATGTCATCGGCGTTTAACACCACGGTGTCGGTGGCTGATTCGACTACCACCCGTTTCACAACGGCCAGTTCATCAACAGTGTTGATACCGCCCAGGCCCAGGTGATCAGCAGTAACGTTCAGGCAGGCCGCCACATCCGACTGCTTGTAACCCAGGCCGCTGCGCAACAGGCCGCCGCGTGCTGTTTCCATGACGGCAAAATCTACGGAGGGGTCGCGCAACACGATTTGCGCTGATTTAGGGCCGGTCATATCGCCTTTGACGCTCAGTTTTCCATCAACATAAACCCCGTCTGTGGAGGTCATGCCGACAATACTTCCGCTGGCCTTCATGATGTGCCCCAGCATTCTTGAGGTAGTAGTTTTGCCGTTGGTACCGGTAATTGCAGCGACCGGAATACGGGTTCTTGAACCCACCGGGAACAGCATGTCCATCACTTTTCCGGAAACATCACGGGGTGAGCCTTCACTTGGGGCAACATGCATGCGAAACCCGGGCGCGGCGTTGACTTCCACGATCGCGCCTCCAATCTCTTTGTAGGAACGGGTAATATCGTCTATCAGAAAATCAACCCCGCCCACATCCAGGCCAACGGCCTTGATGGCACGTTCCGCCATATCTTTGTTGTCCGGGTGAACGACGTCCGTCATATCAATTGCGGTACCGCCGGTAGAAAGGTTGGCTGTAGATCTAAGGTAGAGGATTTCGCCCTCGGGTAATACCGTTTCTTTGGTAACGCCGGCTTCCTTCATCAAACGGTTCGCCTGCTTGTCAAGCTCAAGGTTGGTGAGCACCTTTTCATGACCGATTCCACGTCTTGGGTCGCTGTTGACCTCATCAATCAGTTCCAAAATGGATTGTTTTCCATCCCCTACAACATGCCCCGGGACACGCTTGGCGACGGCCACGAGTTGTTTATCAACCACCAGCATTCGGTGATCAAAACCGCTGACATAACTTTCCACCAGGATAGCGCGGCTGTTGCCCTTGTCCCGTGCTTCGTCAAAGCCCTCTGCTACCTGTTCATCTTCAGTCAGGTTGATCGATACACCGCGCCCGTGATTGGCATCCAGTGGTTTGACCACGACCGGGAAACCAATATAGTGTGCTGCGCGAATTGCCTCACGCGGGCTGTAAACCATGCGTTGCAGTGGTACCGGCAGACCCAGGTCATTGAGCAGGTTATGGGTATCTTCCTTGTCACAGGAAATTTCCACCGAAATATGTCGTGTTTCGCTGGTGATCGTGGCCTGAATTCGTTGCTGGTATTTCCCATGCCCGAACTGTACCAGGGAATAGTTGTTCAGGCGTATCCATGGAATATTGCGTGCCTCCGCGGCTTTTACCAGCGAACCGGTCGAAGGCCCGAACTCCCGTCTCTGGGCACGTAGTACGAATGTTTTCAGCTCATCTTCCCAGTCAAATTCAGGATCAATTTCGTAGTCGACCTCGGATTGCAATGCTTCGGGCAGGCTATGCATTAACAAACGCAAAGCCAGCTCACCGGCTTCAAGGCCGACATCGCGCTGACGATACGCGTAGACCATATTATATTGTCCGGGTGTACCGGTAGAGCGCGTTCGCCCGAAAGTAACATCGGTACTGGCAACGCCCTGGATCTCCAACGCACA
>JAAELZ010000485.1 GCA_024226105.1 Pseudomonadota bacterium
ATCGGCTCCATGCCAGGTGCGGTGCTCGGCTCTTTGGTGCTGGGCATGACCGAAAGCTTTTTCACCGGCTATATCTCCAGCGACTATGAAGATGTGTTTGCTTTTCTGATTCTGGTTTTTATCCTGATCTTCCGGCCTGCGGGTATCCTGGGCCGCAAGGCCACAGATAAGGTGTAAGGGACTGACAATGACGGATAAATCTATGGCCGCAGGGCTGTTCAGCTGGAATGAGGTCAAAAAGTCTTTACTGGCCTGTATCTGGTTTATGGTCCTGACCTTTCCCATCATGGTGATTCAGGTCAACACCATTTATAAAACCGTGGAATGGCGCTGGCATCGCATGTTTGTGGTGGGTGTGGGCGCTTTTGCGCTCTCTTTTGTATGGCGCTATATGATCCGGCGCAAAGAGGCCGGCATCAAAAAAGCCGAAACCGGTGAAAGCCAAAAACTGACCATCAGTCAAAGGCTGCTCACCGATACCCGGTTTTCCAGACCGGCCTTTGGGGCCGTGGCCATCCTGGTGCTGGTCTTTCCGCTGGTCTCTTCTTTGTATCAAATCGATATCATGACCACCGCGCTGATCTATGTGGTGGTGGCCTTGGGGCTGAACATTGTGGTGGGTCTGGCCGGACTGCTGGATTTGGGCTATGTGGCCTTTTTTGCGGTGGGCTCTTACACCTATGCGTTGCTCAACTACCACTTTGGTCTGGGCTTTTATCTGTGCCTGCCCATCGGCGGTGCATTGAGTCTTATTTTCGGCATCGTGCTCGGGTTTCCCGTGCTGCGGCTGCGGGGCGACTATCTGGCCATCGTAACGCTGGGATTTGGAGAGATCATCCGCCTGGTGCTGGAAAACTGGAACGCGTTTTCCTTCGGGCCATCGGGCATCGCCAATATTCCGCGGCCCGGTTTTTTCGGCATGCAGCTGTCCCTGCAGCAAAACCTGATCTACCTTTATTACCTGATGATCGTTTTGGCCATATTCACCGTATTCGTGGTGCGCCGGCTGCAAGACTCGCGCACCGGCCGGGCCTGGATGGCGCTGCGCGAGGACGAAGTGGCCTGCCAGGCCATGGGGGTGAACAAAACGCGCACCAAACTGTCCGCCTTTGCCCTGGGCGCCACCTGGGCGGGCATGGGCGGGGTGATGTTTGCAGCCAAAACCACGTTTATCAATCCGGCCAGTTTTACCATCTGGGAGTCGGTGATCATTTTATGCTGCGTGGTGCTCGGCGGCATGGGATCCATTGTGGGCGTGATTTGCGGCGCCTTTGCGCTCAAGCTTTTGCCCGAGTATCTGCGTGCGTTTTCCGAATACCGCATGCTGGTGTTTGGCGCAGTTCTTGTGGTGATGATGGTTTTTCGCCCCGGCGGGCTGATCTCGGATGTGCGCAAAACCTATAAGTTTAAAGTCAACGGAAAGTAATGCGGCCATGAAACCGGTACTGGACCTTACAAATTTGACCATGGATTTTGGCGGACTGCGCGCCCTGGACAGTGTGGATCTGAAAGTGGCCCAAGGTGAGATCGTCGCTTTGATCGGTCCCAATGGCGCGGGCAAAACCACTTTATTTAACTGCATCACGGGCATCTACAATCCCACCGAAGGCACCGTGGAGCTGACCTCAACCGAGGGTGACACATCACGGCTCAACGGGCTTAAACCGGACCAGGTGACGGCCAAGGGCATGGCGCGCACGTTTCAAAACATTCGCCTGTTCCAGAACATGACGGTGCTGGAAAACGTGATGATCGGCCGGCACTGCCGGTTGCGCACCGGTATCCCCGGCGCCATCTTGCGACCGCCGCATGTTCGGCAAGAAGAAAAACAGGTGGTGGATGACAGCTACCTTATCCTGGAAAAATTCGGTCTGAGCGACTATGTCAACGAGTTTGCCAAGAACCTGCCCTATGGTGCCCAGCGCAGGCTCGAGATTGCCCGGGCCATGGCCACCGAGCCTTTTGTATTGCTGCTGGACGAGCCGGCCGCGGGCATGAATGCCCAGGAGACCAATGAGCTGGACGAAATGATCGTACAATTGCGCCAGCGGGAAAAGATATCGATCCTGCTCATCGAGCATGACATGAAGCTTGTCATGAGTTTGTCCGATCGGATCTATGTGGTGGATTACGGAAAGAAAATCGCCGAAGGAACACCGGATGTCGTAAGCAAGAATCCCGATGTGATCAAGGCCTATCTCGGAGAAGAGGTCGATGCTTAAACTGGAAGATATACATACCTATTACGGCAATATCCAGGCCCTGAAAGGGGTCAGTCTGCAGATTACCGAAGGTGAGATCGTCACCTTGATCGGGGCCAACGGCGCCGGTAAAACCACCACGTTGATGTCGATCTGCGGGCTGGTGCCGCCGCGCAGCGGCCAGGTGATCTTCAACGGCGAGTCCATCGCCGATGCCTCGCCCAATAAGATCGTGGCCCAGGGCATTTGCCAGGTGCCCGAGGGCCGCCGGATTTTTCCCCACCTTTCCGTGGTGGAAAACCTGGATATGGGGGCTTTTTTACGCGATGATAAAGACGATATCAAAGCCGACCTGGATTATGTGATGGAGCTTTTTCCCATCCTGGCTCAACGGCGCAACCAGGCCGGGGACACGCTTTCTGGCGGCGAGCAACAGATGCTGGCCATCTCCCGGGCCTTGATGGCCCGACCGCGCCTGCTACTTTTAGATGAACCCTCCCTGGGCTTGGCCCCGCTGGTGATCAAACGCATCTTTGAAATCATTAAAAAAATCAATGAAGAACAAAATACCACCATTTTTTTGGTGGAACAAAACGCCAACCTGGCCCTGAAAGTCGCCCATCGCGGCTATGTGATGGAAAACGGCCGCGTCACCATCACCGATTCGGCTGAAAACCTGCTGGCCAACGAGGAGGTCCGCAAGGCTTATCTGGGTATTTAAACATTGTTATTTTCTGCTGCATCAACCGTAACCGACCAATGAACGGTCGCACGCTGTGCATTGAATTTCGTCCTTCGCCTGACTGATTTTTTTCGGAAATGGAACACGAGTGGAAGCTGTTGCTGGTTAGCAACAAATAACGATAACCCCATAAATCGAGGAGGAGCTCTATGTGGATTTCAGTTATCAAATCAGGTTTCAAAAAGAACAAGTTGAGAAGTTTCCCTGTCCTGGCAGCCATTTGCCTTGCCCTGCTGGTGGCGCCGACCGCTGCACTGGCCATTGAATTTCAAGTACCCGGCAGCGAAACGACTTTGAATGTGGGCGGTTATGTCAAGCTGGACGTCATTTACAATGATGTGTCCGTGGGTGACGACCGTCAGGAAAACATTGAATATTCTCCCGGAAGTGTCCCCCTAAATGATACCACCGACGGAGAGGAGAATGAGCTGACTTTCAACGCCCGCGAGAGCCGAATGTGGATCAAGACCACCACGCCCACCGACATGGGCCCCTTGAAAACCCATTTTGAAGCGGACTTTGACACCACCGAAAGC
>JAAELZ010000486.1 GCA_024226105.1 Pseudomonadota bacterium
CACATCGCGCGGCTCTCCCTGGCGCCGTATCTCACCTTTGTGCAAAAAAATCGCGCTATCACAATAGCTGCGAATCAGTTCCACCGCGTGAGTGACAAATAATATGGTTTTGCCTTCGCGCTTAAAGCGTTCAAACTCCCGGAAACACTTACGTTGAAAGCGGATATCACCCACCGCAAGTGCTTCATCTACAATGAGAATATCCGGGTCCATATGAATAGATGTGGCGAATGCCAGACGCACGTACATGCCACTGGAATAAGTGCTTACGGGATGGTTAATATACTCGCCAATATTGGCAAAGGCTTCTATTTCAGAAAATTTCTCGTCAATAACGGAACGCTCGATACCCATGATCGCAGCATTCATATACACATTTTCCCGCCCGGTAAAATCAGGGTTAAAGCCGGCCCCTAATTCCAGCAGAGCCGCAATTTTTCCATTGGTCTGGACACGGCCTTCACTCAGTCGCAACGTATTGCTGATAATTTCAAGCAAGGTCGATTTACCCGAACCGTTGCGCCCTATTATTCCGACCGTCTGCCCCGCCTGGATTTCAAAACTAGCATTCTTGAGCGCCCAGAATGGCTGAAAACGCTTGGCCGGCCCGGGCAGTATTAAGTCCATCACCCTGGCAGCAGGTTTATCATATAAATGATAACATTTACCTAAACCTTCCACTTTTATGGCGGGAGAATGACTGTCTGTCTGTGTCGAGTTCATCGCTTACAACACATCTGCAAAACCAGCTCGTAAACGCTGGAAAATATTAAGACCTGCCCAGGCAACTAACAGTGAAATCAGGGTATAAAACCCCAGCCCGGCCCAATCCGGCATTTCTCCATAGATCGCTATGCGGCGCATCTGATCAACGATATAAGAAATCGGGTTCAGATAGATTATGGTCTGCCATGGCAGGGGCAGACGTTCAACAGGGTAGAACACCGGGCTGATAAATAGAGCGATGGTGGAGACAATTCCTACCAGTTGTGCAATATCACGTATGAATACGGTCAGTGAAGACAGGATCCATCCCAGGCCGATCGAAAAAAGGATCAAAGGTGCGACAACCACAGGAAAAAGCAGCAAGGTCGGATGGATCGTCATGCCACTCAAAAGCATAAATACGATGAGGATAAAAAAGCTGATCAAGGCTTGAAAAGAGGCTACGATAGTGGTGGACCAGGCCATGATTTCCAGCGGAAATACAACTTTCTTAACGTATTGAGTATTGCCTGTTATGGACGTTGAAGACAGCACCATTGGCTCGGAGAACAAAGCGTGGATAATCATTCCGGAAAACAGGATCACCCCGAAATTGGCGTCCTCGGCTCCAGGGTGATTCCATTTTGCCTTAAATACCACGCTAAATACGAAGCTATATACCAGCAACATGAGTAGCGGTGTTAACAACGACCAGAACATGCCCAAAACCGAGCCGCGATAACGGCTCTGAATGCCGCGTTTACTCAATTGAACCAGCAAATGTGCATGCTGGGTCAGGGGTTTGAAGATATCCACTATGCCTGCCATCTAACTCTCGCTTCTTAGCGTAGCCACCGTTTTACCTGTCTATTTCTAAAAGGCGATACAGGTACTGCCCGTAGGTATTCTTCTTCAGTTCATGGGCCAGTTCTTCAAGTTTCGCATCATCAATATAAGCCATACGCCAGGCAATTTCTTCCGGGCAACTGACTTTCAGGCCCTGACGATTTTCAATGGTTGAAATGAAGTTCGACGCTTCAAGTAAGGAGTCGTAGGTACCGGTATCCAGCCAGGCGGTACCGCGACCCAGTTGCTCCACGTTTAATTTGTTGTCATCCAGGTACAGGCGGTTCAGGTCGGTAATCTCGAGCTCACCACGTGGTGAAGGTTTGAGGCTTTTAGCGCGTTCAACCACAGTTTCATCATAAAAATACAGGCCGGTGACCGCAAAATTGGATTTCGGGTTTTGCGGCTTCTCTTCCAGATCATAGGCCCTGCCGTCGTCATCAAAGGCCACCACACCATACCGCTCCGGATCCTGGACCTGATAGGCAAATACCTTTGCGCCATTTTTTAGCTCGCTGGCATTTTGCAGGCTTTCAGTCAATTGATGGCCGTAAAAAATATTATCACCCAGCACCAGTGCCGATTTATTGTTACCGATAAACTCTGAACCGATAATAAAGGCTTGTGCGAGTCCGTCCGGTGAAGGCTGAATGGCATAGGACAGATTCATGCCCCACTGTGAGCCATCACCGAGCAACTGCCTGAACCGGGGTGTATCGTCAGGCGTAGAAATCACCAGAACATCCCGAATCCCCGCCAGCATCAACACCGACAGCGGGTAATAGATCATCGGTTTGTCATACACCGGAATCAGTTGTTTGGATACACCTTTGGTAATTGGGTACAGGCGTGATCCGGAACCACCGGCCAGAATGATACCCCTCATGCTACTTTACCCTTCGCGGTGCCCAGGCGACCACCATCGTAACTGCCCTCCTGCACTTTTTCTACCCAGATCTGATTGTCCAGGTACCATTCAACCGTTTTACGCATGCCTGAATCAAAGCTCTCCTCGGGCTCCCATCCAAGTTCTTCCTTTATTCGCGAAGCGTCTATCGCGTAGCGAAAATCATGGCCCGGTCGATCTGCTACATGCTCTATCAGATCGGCATAAGGCTGCTTGTTCGCTGCAGGGTGCAAACTATCCAGAATCGCACAAACCGCTTCGACCACTTCGATATTGTTGCGCTCCTCGTTACCACCGACATTGTAACTACGCCCTTTCTCGCCGTTGTTCATGATGTGTACCAGGGCACGCGCATGATCATCGACATACAACCAGTCCCGTACATTTTTCCCGCTACCATACACAGGAATAGCCTGATTATTCAACACCTTGGCAATAATCACCGGGATCAGTTTTTCCGGGTACTGATAAGGCCCGTAATTATTCGAGCAGTTTGACAGCACCACGGGCAAACCGTAAGTTTCAAACCAGGCTCGCACCAGATGATCAGAGGCCGCTTTACTGGCTGAATAAGGAGAGCTCGGCTCATAAGGCGAGGTTTCGGTAAACAAACCTTCGTCCCCAAGACTGCCAAACACCTCATCTGTTGATATGTGGTGAAATCGAAAATCGGCCTGATCTGCTTCCTCCAGGCCCAGGCGATAGTGGCGCGCCGCTTCGAGCAAGTTGTAGGTACCAATGATATTGGTATCAATAAAATCGCGCGGGCCGTCTATTGAACGGTCAACGTGTGATTCAGCAGCCAAATGCATAATCGCACGCGGGCGGTACTGAGCAAACAGGGCATCAAGCACCTCACGTGAACGAATATCGACCTTCTCGAAATGGTACCGAGGATTGTCTAGCTGATGTTCAAAGGTCGCGGCGTTGCCCGCATAAGTGAGACAATCAATATTAACCACCGTATCATCGTGGTCATTTAGTAAATGCCGCGTTACGGCTGAGCCTATAAATCCGGCCGCGCCGGTTACAAATACTGTGTTATTCAATTGATTTACTACTGTTGTTAAACAATTTTGTGTGCGGCCTGATATTCATGCCATAAATGCCGGACATAACGTCCAACGCCTTCATTTACATCATCAAAACCTGATTCATAACCGGTCTCCCTCAAGGCATGAATATCGGCCTCTGTGTAACTTTGATATTTTCCCTTGAGAGCTTCAGGCATCGGGATATAACTTACGATACCTTGCGTAACAGCCTCATCATACGATATCTGAGGTTTATCGAAAATTTCATGCAAGGCATTTATCACGGCCATGGCCACGTCGTTGAAACTGCGGCATTGACCGGTACCCACATTTAGAAAACAGCCCGTTACGTCCCGGTTCTTCAGCAAATACAGATTCACCTTGACCACATCTTCAACCGTAACAAAATCGCGCAACTGCTCGCCATTGGCATAACCGTCAGTGCCCTCAAACAGGGCAATTTTGCCCTTTTCAATGTACTGGTTAAAGAAATGGTAGGCCACCGATGCCATGCGGCCCTTATGCTGCTCACGCGGCCCGTACACGTTAAAATAGCGTAAACCGACTACCTGAGTATCGCTGCGCAGAGACTGGCGCACGTGATGATCAAAGGCGTACTTGGAATAAGCATAGGCATTTAGCGGCAACTCATTCTCAGGGGATTCCCTAAATACCTTTCCGGCACCGTACACGGATGCCGAAGACGCATAGATAAACTGCGCCCGGTTGTGTGAATCCTGACAAAAGGTGTAAAGATCTCGTGTATAACGATAGTTGTTTTCCATCACGTAACGCCCGTCACTCGCCATGGTGTCGGAGCAGGCACCTTCGTGAAATATGGCTTTGATTTTTCCGTTTAATAAACCGTTATCGGTCTTTTCCGTGAATTCGGCCTTGTCCATATAATCAGCCACCACGCAATCTGCCAGGTTCTGAATTTTGTCTGCCTGAGTTAAATCGTCCACTGCCAGAATATTCGTAAAGCCTGATTTATTCAGGCCTTTAACCAAATTCGCACCGATAAACCCGGCTGCACCTGTCACGACTATCATCTCATTCTCTCCCCATGCTAAACACAATTTCCTGCAAGCTGGCCGTTGCCGTGCCCATTTTGCTAACCACCACGCCAGCCGCATGATTCGCCAGCTGGATTGCCTGCTCATCATCCATCGCTGCCGCCTTTGCCAGAGCCATCATTGCGATCACGGTATCCCCGGCCCCGGTTACATCATAGACTTCCCGTGCGCGCGTGGCCTGATGAACCGGCTTCGCATCTCGACGACACAATAACATACCGCGTTCACTGAGCGTCACCAGGCAGGCCTGTAAATTCAGCTTTCGCATAAGAGCCTGTGCAGCTTCATCGATATCATCCAGTTCATAGACGTTACCCGCAACCTGCTGGAACTCGGCCAGATTAGGGGTAATCATCTCAGCACCCTGATAGGCAGAATAGTCACTGCCCTTGGGGTCGATATACACGGCAATGCCCTGTTCATTGGCCAACTTGATCATTGAGGAAATATTTCGTGTTCCGCCTTTTCCATAATCTGAAACCAACGCCACCTTCACGTCGCCAAGTGATTGTTTGAAGGCCTCGAGTCCGGCATCCAGCGCCTGAACGCCCGGACTGGATTCAAAGTCTGCCCTCAATAGCTGCTGGTTGCGCGATACCATTCTTAACTTAACCGTTGTTTTCATATGGGTATCGAAATGCAGACGGGAGTCAATCTTTTCCTGTTCCAGCATCTCCTTTAACTCGTGGCCCGCTTCATCATCTCCAACAATGGACAGTAGTACGGGCCGACCGCCAACACTGGCGACGTTTTTAGCGACGTTAGCCGCGCCACCCATACGCTTTTCAGTTTCCTGGACCGAAATAACCGGTACCGGGGCTTCCGGGGAAATACGCTCCACATCGCCCATCCAGTAGCGGTCAAGCATACAGTCACCAATCACCAGCACACACGTGCCTTCAATATGCGCCAGATTAGACTCTTCCAATTCCATGATAAATCATACCGTGTTCACGTACTACCCCGGGGCTGAATATATTGCGCCCGTCGATTATCAGGTTACCCTTCATCTCCTCACGGACCCGCGATAGCTGCACACCTCGAAACATTTTCCATTCTGTCACGACTATCAGGGCTTCCGCATCAATCAGTACCTTGTACGGATCGTCATGATGTATGCTCAAATTTTTTTCACCCGCAAAAATTCGCTCGGCTTCTTCGTAGGCTACCGGATCGAAAGCCGCTATTTTGGCACCGCGCGACAACAACTCATTGATCACTACACGGCTCGGTGCCTCACGCATATCGTCCGTATCCGGCTTAAATGCAAGCCCCCACAGGGCAATGGTCTTGCCATTTAAATCTTCGCCCAGTTCACTGACCAACTTCTCTACCGGCTTAAATTTTTGATCATCGTTGACGGCTTCAACAGCATTCAGAATACGCATCTCGTAACCATTACCAGCGGCCGTTCGGGCCAGGGCTTGCACATCTTTTGGGAAACAGGAACCACCGTAACCACAACCGGGATATATAAAGTGATAGCCAACTCTCGGGTCAGAACCAATCCCTTTGCGAACAGATTCGATATCAGCACCTAAAAGTTCTGCCAGATTCGCCACTTCGTTCATAAATGAAATCTTGGTAGCAAGCATCGAATTGGCTGCATATTTCGTCAACTCAGCGGAGGGAATATCCATGAAAATCACGCGTTCATGGTTGCGATTAAACGGCGCATATAGTTTTTTTAGTAATTCACTTGCGCGTTCGTCATCGGTTCCAATAACTATACGATCCGGTTTCATGAAATCTTCAACAGCGGCGCCTTCTTTGAGGAATTCTGGATTAGAGGCAACGCTAAATTCAATATTTGTGCCGCGTTTATCCAGAGCCGCACGCAGGGTAGCCCGTACTTTTTCCGCCGTGCCCACCGGCACGGTTGATTTAGTCACCACCACGCGATAGTCATTCATAGACTGGCCAATGGAATCCGCGACCTGGAGCACGTATTTCAAGTCAGCTGACCCGTCTTCATCAGGCGGCGTACCGACGGCGATAAAAATGATCTGCCCGTGTTTCACGCCCTGGCTGATATCCGTGGTAAATTCCAGTCGATTGTGTCGAATGTTTTCAACCACCAGCCCTTCCAGGCCATATTCATATATTGGAATACCGCCCTGTTTTAGCTTGTCGATTTTGGCCTTATCGGTATCAACGCAGATAACGTGATGCCCCATTTCTGCAAGGCATGCCCCGCTTACCAGCCCAACGTAACCGGTTCCTACAACTGTAATTTTCATTTAGATTTCTGCTTACTAAAAATGGGTTAATAAAGCGCCCGATTTTATCCGATTTGGCGCTGTTAGCGGTGTTAGTTTTTCCGGGGATCGAATATATTATTTATCATATGAGAATGACGTTCGGCTTTGCGACGATAACCAACAGAAACTATCAACTTAAGAGGTTGGGCTCGTAAGGGGCCGGGGGTCAGCTTGCTCTACAGAGTTCGAGCCGGATATAGCCGGGGGCGCGGGAAGGTTCAGCTCATTGCGTTTATACTTACCCCATTTACTGCAACTGGGGCAGGACCAATCAAAGCTCTCTGCTTTAAAGCCACAACCACCACATTGATAACGACCTTCGCGGTGAATCAGATCAGCCATGGTTTCAACTAAAAACAACAGTTCATCACGGCTTATTTGTGCCGGAATTTCTTTCCAGTTCGAGAGAATTTGCTTGAGCCCTTCAACATTGGGTTTTTCTTTAAGATACTGAACTAAAAACCGGCTAACGCTCTGCGGGTTTTCTGCCTTAAGCAAATCAAGCAGCGCACTTAGTATTTCAGGTGCCTGAGTAGACCTCGCGGCCTGCTGCAAAAAGGCTCTATAGCCTTTTTCATCCTGTAAAACCAGGAAACTATCCTGAATATTGGGAATCGCCAGCCCCAGGAATGCAGGTGCAATAAGTTCCAGCTTTTTCCAGGCCGCTATTGCCGCACGATGATCCCCTTTAAACGATGCCATTCGCCCCAGCAGAATAACGACCCGCGGATTCGCCGGTTCTATTTTTTCTGCTTCGCCCAAATAACGTTCAGCCTCCGGAAAACGTCCTTCCCTGATGCCCTGTTCGCAGAGTTCACAGTAAAAATGCGCTAACTGGCCTAGCAGAGAATCAGAAACATGGCCCAGTTCACGCAAAAATAATACCGTTTGAACCGCATTTTCCCAATCTTTTTCCTGTTGGTAAATACGAATCAGGTTAATCGCCGTTTCACTTTGAAAGCGAGCACTTTCAAGCAGTTCAACATACAAACTTTCTGACCGGTCCAACCATCCTGCGGCCTGGTAATCCTGGGCAAGTTCAAATTGAGCCTGCTCACGAGTACCAGGAGAATGTGAAGTGTTATTAAGTATCGCCTGATGTATCAGGCTGGCCCGCTCGTACTCGCCTTTACGCCGGCATAAGCTGCCAAGCACCATTTGCAGCTCAACCGACTTGGGCTGCTGATCCATAGAGTTTAGAAACGTGGAAAGTGCCTCATCATCTTCCATCGCCAGCACTCGATTTATCCCGACTAAACAGGATTCATCAAAATCCTGGGAGGCTTTCTCACGTAATTGCAACCGGCGGGACGCGAACCACCAGCCAGAGGTGGCTGCCAGCGGTAATAACAACAGAAGCCATGCGGCGTTCATCGAAAATGGTCTTTATGATTTATAAATATATAAACTAAAAAGGACTAAACCGTTTCGGCTTTCTTAAGCTTACGATTGGTACTCATCAATCTGCTGCGTAAACGTAGATTTGAGAGAGAGTTAAACAGGAAACCTATCAGCAAGCCAACGACAAAAGTGGCGATAATTAGTAGCGATAACGGTACCTCCCAACTAAAACCCCAGGGATGGGAACCGTAGTAATCAAGGTTTACCGTTTGCTGGTTTTTATAAACGAAGGTCAGCCCGAATACCATTACGAACGATACAAGCAATACATAAAAAAGCTTTC
>JAAELZ010000487.1 GCA_024226105.1 Pseudomonadota bacterium
TGCAATTTGATGTCGAACAGTGTATAGACTATGCGCGTCGCGTAAACCCGGGAATTAAGGTACTGCAGGTATCGGCAACCAGCGGTGAAAATATGCAATCCTGGTACCAGTGGCTCCGTGCAACGCAACAGATTTCACAGATAGGTCGCTAGCATGTGCCTGGCATTGCCCGCAAAGATTATTACCATTGATGAACAGGCCGACAGTGCGGTTGTGGCCCTGGGCGAGGTTAAAAAAGAAGTCTCGCTGGCCCTGGTGGAGAACGTAAAACCCGGTGATTACGTACTGATACACGTAGGTTATGCACTCAATACGCTCAGCCCTGAAGAAGCCGAACGAACTCTGAAACTGTTTGCAGAAGCCGGGCTGAGCGAGACTTTGCCAGCATGAAGTACGTCGATGAATTCCGGCGCAACGACCTGGCGCAGAAACTTGCTATAGCGATAAAAGCAGAAGTCGATCCTGCACGCAAATACCGGCTGATGGAATTTTGTGGCGGGCACACGCACGCCATATTTCGTTATGGCGTTCAGGATCTAATGCCGGAGAACGTAAAATTTGTGCACGGCCCGGGGTGCCCGGTATGCGTATTGCCCATCGGCCGCCTGGATAATGCAATTGCGCTGGCTGAGCAGCATGGGGTTATTTTATGTACCTATGGTGACATGATGCGGGTGCCGGCAAGTGGTCGCCGGACATTGCTGAGCGTCAAAGCCGCTGGCGCAGACGTACGCATGGTTTATTCTACCCAGGACGCACTGAAGATCGCCCGGGAGAACCCGCAGCGTGAAGTTGTGTTTTTTGCGATAGGCTTTGAAACCACGACGCCCCCGACTGCGGTTGCGATCAAACAGGCTAAGGCCGAAGGCTTGCAAAATTTCAGCGTTTTTTGCAATCATGTACTGACGCCTGCGGCGATCCAGAATATCCTGTCTTCACCCGAAGTGCGCGAAATGGGCGCTGTCTCAATTGATGGTTTTTTTGGCCCTTCGCACGTGAGCGCAATCATCGGTAGTCGTCCCTACGAGTTTTTTGCCGAAGAATTTCAAAAACCGGTTGTTATCGCCGGCTTTGACCCCCTGGACGTGATGCAGTCAGCATTGATGCTGGTGCGCCAGTTGAACCAGGGAAGACACGAAGTCGAAAACGAATATACA
>JAAELZ010000488.1 GCA_024226105.1 Pseudomonadota bacterium
ACTGGAGAGCACTGATTTTCATCATATCAAGCTGCTCGATTGTTCGATCGCCAGCAGGTTGAATCAGGAGGCTGTTGTCGGCATCAAGGTGGACATAAACGGCCGGGTTCATGAATCAGTCGGAAGCGGTAACGGCGGTTTTGATGCCTTTATTGATGCGGTCAAAAAAGTGCTGCCGGAATACCACGTCATTCTGCCCGAACTTATCGATTTCGAGGTACAGATCCCCCGGGGCGGAAACACCAACGCGCTCACCGAGTGTATTATCAGCTGGCAGGATGATAAGGGCAAACAATTCAAGACTCGCGGCCTGCACGCCAACCAGGTTTATGCCTCGGTGAAGGCCGCTTTGCGGGCGATTAATATTGTGTTGCACGGAGCAGGCAAGAGTTGATTACACAGCCGTTATGGGTGCTGTCCGGGGCAGAATCAGCCTGAATTCAGTCCAGGCTTAGCGCGGTCTATTTATAGGTCGGGTTGCAGGCAGATTTTTAGGGCGTATATAGCGGCGCGTGGGATTCACAGAGTAAGGAACGTATTGCCTTTCGACCACCGTATTGACCTTTTTCTCAGATTGCGTCTGTTGCCGTTGTTGTTTTGCCTTTTCCCGTTTGGCCTCACTTTCCTTTAAGCTCTGTACCAGTTCCTCCTGCTGTCGACGGGCGGCTTCCACGGCTTCTGGCGTGGGTTCAGGTGTAGGCGGCAGCACCTCAATATTCCCCTTTTGATCCGGAACACTCGAGGAGTAGGTGATGTTACCCTGCTCATCGATCGATTTATAAATGTTTTGTGCCTGGGCAGTTGTCAACAGGCCAAATATACAAATAGAGATCAGATGTTTCATGGCAGGCATTATGCCATTGAAACATACCGCTGAATAGAATGGCCGCATTCATACACTAAGCAGGATAATTTTAAGTTCCTGGATTTATCACTCGACAGGATCGCCGGGTGATGCCGTAGCCCGGATAATTACGCCATCAAATGAAGACAATTCATGCGGGGCAGGCTACCTGATTTTAGGTATACTATTCTTTTTATGAGCCGAAAATTCTGGAGCGGCAGCATGGAAAACAGCAGCACTTATAAAGTCACCATCGTCGACATCAAAATGCCTTTCATGTCGATGATGGTGTTTATGATAAAAGCCGCAATCGCGGCAATCCCGGCCTTCCTCATTCTGTCGTTCATCATTACCGGTATCTCGATTTTGTTGAGCAGCATTTTTGGTGGTGCTATGATGATGTCTTAGTAAACTTATCTGGAGGTGAGCAAATGAATGTAAAAAGACACGGACTTTCAATTGGTATTGAACGAATTGA
>JAAELZ010000489.1 GCA_024226105.1 Pseudomonadota bacterium
GAGTTAAAATAAGCGCATGAAACCACGCAATAGCACCGCCACTGATCCCCGCCTGAAAAAGGGTCATGCGCATAAGTCCAGGAAAGACTATGACCGCAAACGGGAGAAGCAGGTGCCGAAGGGAGAATTGCCTGATACGGGTGGTAAAAAGAAATAAGCTGGTTCTTGCGAACGTCGCAGGGCAGTTACATGTTTGACGCCCCCGGTGGGGTTTACTGATATCAGAGTGTTTCCCGGCGATAAAGCTGGATTTAGTTACAGTGCTATTGCATCCATCTGGATTGCCGCGTCACTGCGTTCCTCGCAATGACTCTGGTTTAAGGAAAAGGCCTGAAGTGCTATACACCCCAGGCCCGGGTCGCTTTGCTCAGCTAAGCCAGAACGGCTTGCTGGATTCTTCCAGCGCGTCTTCGCATGTAATGCCCATATCAAGCAGTTGTGCGGTGCTTAGCTCAGCCAGTTGTCGTCGTTGGTGTGCGCGTTCCAGCATCAGGTTGAACAACGTCCAAATCATTGAAGCAGTTTCCTGCAGTGTAGCGGTTTGTTCTATGTGCTGGTATTTAAGAGTGGTCGTTGTCATTGCCTTGCATCTTGGGTTGATTAAATATTGAGCGCTGATAATGCACTTAAAATATTTGACCCACAACCGAAAAGAAATTAGTCTATGACCTAATAAAAGTAAGTCATTATGAGGCTCACAATATGCGATTACCCCCTCTTAAATCACTCAAGGCTTTTGAAGTCGCCGCACGACGCGGCGGGTTTGTGGCTGCAGCCGATGAACTCAATGTAACGCCTGCTGCGGTGAGCCACCAGGTTAAGACGCTTGAGTCCTATCTTGAAATTGAGCTGTTCCGAAGATTGCCCAAAGGGCTGGAACTGACGGAATCAGGGCGGGAGCTTTTACCAGAGCTTTCCAAAGGCTTTGACCATTTTGCACGAGCTTTGGGAAGCCTGACTGCCGGGGAGTTAACCGGGAAACTGAACATCAGTGTTTTGCCCTCATTTGCAACGCTGTGGCTGGTGCCGCGTCTGGAAAGTTTTTTGCAAACCTATCCGGAAATTCAGCTGCGGGTTCTGACGTCGACGAAAATTGAATTAATTGATTCAGGCGCGGCCGATATCCTGATTCCCTATGGAATGGGAAACTTCCCGGGCTTTAGCACGACCCTGTTGATGGGGGATTCGATATTTCCGGTCTGCGCGCCTTCGTTGTTGAACAATATGCCTGTGCGGCGCTACAAAGATCTTGAACAGCATACCCTGCTGCATGATATTGATGTCGGGGTTGATGAGCAAAACATGACCTGGAGGCGCTGGTTTCGCGATGCCGGTCTGGGCAGCGTGGTTGCCTCACGGAACGTGGAATTTGAAAACTCTATCTTACTGACGGAGGCGGCGGTTAGAGGGCAGGGTGTAGCATTGGGCAGGATGTCACTGGTGCGGGATCATTTGGCCACCGGGCGATTAGTGCGGCCCTTGAAAACCGCTCGCCCGGCGGATTATGCTTATTATTCGGTAACAACACCGGCGGCGGCCGAGCATCCTCGCGTGCAGACGTTTTTGAGCTGGTTAAACGCCCAGATTGAAAATGACACGGTTGAGGATGATGTGAATTATTAGCCTGGAATCTTTCAGGTTTAAAGAGGCATAACAAAAAGCCGACAAGTTAACTGTATCGCTTCAGACGCAAAAGTAACAAAGGTGCTTCCCCCTTTGGCAAAGGGGGATAGAGGGGGATTTGAAGAAGAGGGCTTCAAACCGGGCTATTGATTGCACCATAACGGGGTAATCAAAATAACCTTTTGACAAAAATATCCATTTATGGAAACATAAGCTGACCAAGTAGTCAGGATGTGGCTGGCTATTGCTCCGCGATATGGCTTTTTATAGCGATGATCTGCCGGATAAAAATAATACACCGCAAAATATTACATTGATTGAAACTATACTGGGAGGTATGTGATGGCTAAGCTTAAATGTGGCTTGATTCAGATGGGGCTTAAAGGTGATGGCACCATGGAGCCGGGAGAAATTCGCGATCGGATGATCGAAGCGCATATCCCGATGATCGAAGATGCGGTCAGGCAGGGTGTGCAGGTTTTGTGTTTCCAGGAAGTATTTACTCAACCCTATTTTTGCCCCAGCCAGGATAATCGCTGGTATGCGGCAGCTGAGCGCATCCCGGACGGGCCGACGGTTAAGCTGATGCAGGAATATGCCAAAAAGCATCAGATGGTTATTGTGGTGCCAATCTATGAAGAAGAGATGCCCGGGGTGTATTACAACACCGCTGCGGTGATCGACGCCGATGGCAGCTTTCTCGGAAAATATCGCAAGACCCACATCCCGCAGGTCGCACCCGGTTTTTATGAGAAGTTTTTCTTTAAACCCGGCAACCTGGGTTATCCGGTTTTTGAAACCGCCTACGTCAAGCTGGGCGTTTATATCTGCTACGATCGCCATTTTCCGGAAGGCTGGCGTGCGTTGGCACTAAACGGCGCAGACTACATTGTTAATCCGTCGGCAACGGTTGCTGGCCTGAGTAAATACCTGTGGGAGCTTGAGCAGCCCGCATCGGCTGCCGCGAACGGTGTTTTTATCGGGGCCATTAACCGCGTGGGGCGGGAAGAACCCTGGGCGGATCAGATGGGCGAATTCTACGGTTCGTCCTATATCGTAAACCCGCGTGGTCAGATTGAAGCGCAGGCGAGTTATGGTGATGATGAGTTGCTGGTGCACGAAATCGATCTGGATATGGTGCGCGAAGTACGCGATACCTGGCAGTTCTTCCGCGATCGTCGCCCGGATTTATACGGCCCGCTGACAGAGCGA
>JAAELZ010000490.1 GCA_024226105.1 Pseudomonadota bacterium
ACCATGGATATCATTAAACTGTATGGCGGTTCACCGGCAAATTTTCTGGATGTGGGTGGTGGCGCGAACGCCGAGCAGGTCACAGCTGCGTTTAAGATCATGCTCAAGAGTGATCAGGTCAAAGCGATCATGGTGAATATTTTCGGCGGCATTATGCGCTGTGATGTCATTGCCCAGGGCATTGTGCAGGCGGCCAAAGAAGTGCAGCTGAAAATTCCGTTGATTGTCAGGCTGGAGGGTACCAATGTCGAGCAGGGCAGGCAGATATTGGCTGAATCCGGCATTCAATTGATTACGGCAACAACCATGTCGGATGCAGCAGAAAAAGCAGTTAAGGCGGTGGCATAAAAATGAGCATATTAATAAATAAAGATTCGCGCGTGGTGACACAGGGCATTACGGGCAAAACAGGCGCTTTTCATACAAAGCATAGTATTGAATACGCTTTTGGCAAGCAGGCTTATGTATCGGGTGTTACGCCGGGCAAAGCCGGGCAGGAAGTGGAAGGTGTGCCGGTCTATAACACGGTGAAAGAAGCCAAAGCCGAAACCGGTTGTAATGTTTCGGTAATCTATGTTCCTCCTCCGTTTGCGGCGGCAGCGATTGATGAGGCGGTTGAGGCGGAGATTGACCTGGTGATTTGCATCACCGAAGGTATTCCGGTTCGCGACATGGTCAAATCGAGCAAGAAATTGCGCGACAGTAACACGATTTTGATCGGCCCAAATTGCCCCGGTGTGATCACGCCGGACGAGCTGAAGATTGGCATTATGCCGGGTTATATCCATAAAAAAGGCAACATAGGCGTGGTTTCGCGTTCGGGTACCCTGACCTATGAGGTCGTGCATCAACTCACGGAACTGGGCATGGGCCAGTCTACCTGTGTAGGGATTGGTGGAGACCCGGTGAACGGCCTCAAACATCTGGACGTGATGAAAATGTTCAACGATGACCCTGAAACCGAAGGGGTGGTGTTGTGCGGTGAAATTGGCGGTTCAGATGAAGAAGAATGCGCTGCCTGGATGGCTGAAAATATGAACAAACCCGTGGTTGGGTTTATTGCCGGCGTTACCGCCCCTCCGGGCAAACGTATGGGCCATGCCGGTGCAATTATCTCGGGCGGCAAGGGCACGGCAGCGGAAAAAATAGCGGCACTGCAACAGGCCGGCGTACACGTGACTGAAAACCCGTCTGATATCGGTAAGTTGATGAAGTCGGTGATGGGCTAAATTGCTGCGTATAACGCATATTCGCCACTTCCCCCTTTTGCAAAGGGGGATCGAGGGGGATTGGATGCATAACACTCTGAAATGTCGTTGCTTTCAGTTAGCTTTCAAATCTCCCCTGACCCCTCTTTGTTAAAGAGGGGAACTACAAGGTACGGCACTACGCATGTAAATACGGAGCAGGGTGGCCAAAACAAATATTTTCGGGCGTAGCGCCTCCGCCACTAAATGCAAAAAGACTGGATTCCCACCTGTGTGGGAATGACGGACACGTGCTAATAAACCGCCATGCCCAAGGCACGGAGTAGGGTGGATAAGCGTAGCGCATCCACCATTAAATGAAAAAGACCGGATTCCCCACCCGCCATGCCCAAGCTTAAAATTGAAGAATTATTCTCCCGCCCCGGAACCCCAGAGTACCCGTTTAGGGACGATAAAGGCCAGCTTTGCTGGCTCGAACCCATTACCGAAGACGGGGGAAGGTTAGCCTTAAAACAGGAAACCGGGTCAGGCGAACGCATCATTACCCCACCGGGCTTTCAGTTGCGCTCACGTGTGCATGAATATGGCGGCAAGTGTTTTTGTATCGTCGCCGATAAGGTTTATTTTAACAACTACGCCGACGGGTTGATTTACCGCCAGTCGCTGCATGCCGATACGCCACCGGTAGCCGTTGTTGATCCGACAATTCCGTCTTCTTCTTATGCTGATCTGCGCTACTCGAAAGCCCTGA
>JAAELZ010000491.1 GCA_024226105.1 Pseudomonadota bacterium
CCATTTCAATAGCACGACGCACTTCTGCGGTATTGCCGTAATAGGTACCTTCACCTTTGGCGTTAATACTTTCACGCGTAACGTAGTAAAGACCCAGCACGATGTCCTGCGAGGGCACGATTACCGGCTCACCATTGGCGGGCGATAACACGTTATTGGTCGACATCATCAGGGTACGAGCTTCGAGCTGCGCTTCCAGAGAAAGGGGTACGTGTACCGCCATCTGGTCGCCATCAAAATCCGCGTTGTATGGTGTACATACCAGCGGATGCAACTGGATTGCCTTACCTTCAATCAATACCGGCTCAAACGCCTGGATACCCAGACGGTGAAGCGTTGGCGCGCGGTTCAACATCACCGGATGCTCGCGAATCACCTCTTCAAGGATATCCCAGACCAGCGGCAATTCCTGCTCAACCAGTTTCTTGGCCTGCTTGATGTTCGAGGCATGCTCGCGGCCAATGATTTTCGCAAATATGAATGGCTTAAATAACTCAAGCGCCATTTTCTTCGGCAGACCACACTGATGCAGTTTTAACGTCGGGCCGACCACGATAACCGAACGCCCGGAATAATCCACACGCTTGCCCAGCAGGTTTTGACGAAAACGCCCCTGCTTGCCTTTGATCATGTCCGCCAGTGATTTTAGCTGACGCTTGTTTGAACCCAGGATAGCCTTGCCACGACGGCCGTTATCGATCAGCGCGTCCACTGCCTCTTGCAGCATGCGCTTTTCATTGGCGATGATAATGTCCGGTGCGCTCAGTTCAAGCAAACGCGCAAGACGGTTATTACGGTTAATAACCCGGCGATATAGATCGTTCAGATCAGAGGTTGCAAAGCGGCCGCCTTCAAGCGGTACCAGTGGGCGCAAATCAGGCGGCAATACCGGTAATACGTCCAGGATCATCCACTCGGGTTTGTTACCTGATTTGATAAATGCTTCAACGACCTTCAGGCGTTTTGAAAACTTCTTGATCTTGGTTTCAGATTTCGTCGCATCAAGCTCAGCGTGCAACATCTCGGCTTCTTCTTTAAGATCGATAGAAGACAATAACGATTTGATCGCCTCTGCACCCATGCTCGCTTCAAACTGATCGCCCCACTCTTCTACCGCGTCAATGTACTTCTCTTCAGTTAGCAGAGCACCGCGGTCAAAATCAGAGTAACCTGATTCTGTGACCACGTAGGCCTCAAAGTACAATACGCGTTCAATTTCGCGAACCGTCATGTCCAGAAGCAGACCTAAACGTGAAGGCAGAGATTTGAGAAACCAGATATGCGCGCAGGGTGCCGCCAGCTCAATGTGACCCATGCGTTCACGACGCACTTCGGCCTTGGTGACTTCTACACCACATTTCTCGCAGACCACACCACGATGCTTCAGGCGTTTGTACTTTCCGCACAAACACTCAAAATCATTCATGGGGCCAAATAACTTGGCGCAGAACAAACCATCGCGCTCGGGGCGGAAGGTACGGTAGTTGATGGTCTCCGGCTTTTTAACTTCGCCGTACGACCAGGAACGAATTTTCGCTGGAGATGCGATCTCA
>JAAELZ010000492.1 GCA_024226105.1 Pseudomonadota bacterium
CTGACCTTCGACGACGTTCTGCTCGTCCCTCAAAAATCTGAAATTTTGCCGCATCAGGCAAGTTTGAAAACTGCATTCACACGTGACCTGCGGATCAATATCCCGTTGGTTTCGGCTGCAATGGACACGGTTACCGAATCCCGTGCCGCCATTTGTCTGGCGCAGGAAGGGGGCGTGGGCGTAATTCACAGAAACCTGCCTCCGGTCGAACAGGCCGAACAGGTCTCTCGCGTAAAAAAACACGAAAGTGGCGTGATCCATGAACCCATTACGGTAAGCCGTGACGCGCGGGTGAGCGATGTTCTCGATCTCATGATGCAGCATCGCATTTCGGGTGTTCCGGTGGTAGATGGCTCAATCGTGGTGGGTATCGTTACCAATCGCGATCTACGTTTTGAGCTCAACCACGATGCGCGTGTTAGCGAAATCATGACGCCCCAGCATAAACTGGTGACAGTCAAAGAAGGCGAGAGCCATGGGCGCGTAAAGAAACTGTTACACGAAAACCGCATTGAGAAATTAATTGTTGTCGATGACAGTTTTAACCTCAAGGGTCTTATTACGGTAAAGGACATACAAAAATCAACTGATTTTCCCAACGCCTGCAAAGACGAACACGGCAGCCTGCTGGTTGCGGCGGCGGTAGGAACAGGTGCAGATTCAGACGAACGCGTGGAAGCGCTGGTAAATGCCGGGGTCGATGCCATTATCGTAGACACGGCGCACGGGCACTCAATCGGTGTGCTGGATCGTGTACGTGCGATTAAAAGCCAGTATGATGTACAGGTTATTGGCGGCAATATTGCCACTGCCGCCGCTGCCGTCGATCTGGTCGCTGCGGGCGCAGATGGGGTTAAAGTGGGCATAGGCCCGGGTTCAATCTGCACCACACGCGTGGTTGCCGGCGTCGGTGTTCCACAAATCCAGGCTGTGATGGACGTCGCAAAAGCACTCAAAGGCACGGGTGTTCCGTTTATAGCGGATGGTGGTCTGCGTTTTTCCGGTGATATCGCCAAAGCCATCGCCGCGGGCGCCAACTGCGTCATGGTCGGTGGGTTGCTGGCCGGAACCGACGAGGCACCGGGCGAAATAGAAATGTATCAGGGGCGTTCATACAAGTCCTATCGTGGTATGGGGTCGGTGGGTGCGATGGCGAAAGGTTCCAAAGATCGCTATTTTCAGGAAGGTGTCCAGTCCACAGAGAAACTGGTGCCTGAGGGTATTGAAGGGCGTGTGCCCTACAAAGGCCCGATGCTGAACATCATTCACCAGTTGATGGGTGGCTTGCGTTCCAGCATGGGGTATACCGGTAACGCAACGATCGATGATATGCGTAGCGATGCAAAATTTGTACGCATAACCAATGCCGGCATGAATGAAAGCCATGTACACGATGTCTCTATTGTCAAAGAAGCGCCCAACTACCACCGTAATTAGAGTTAAAGGTTAATATGCACGACCCCCATGCTGATCATATTCTGGTCATAGATTTTGGTTCACAATACACCCAGTTAATCGCGCGAAATATCCGCGAAGCGGGGGTATACTGCGAAATCTATCCCTTTGATGCGCCGATGCAGGCAGTGGCAGATTTTAAGGCCAAAGGTATTATTCTCTCCGGCGGCCCGGAGTCAGTGACCACCGAAGAAACGCCGCGTGCCTATCACCAAATCTTTGAACTGGGCGTTCCTGTACTGGGGATTTGTTATGGCATGCAGACCATGGCGGCGCAACTGGGTGGGGCAGTGGAAAACTCCGATCATAAGGAATACGGCCATGCGATGATCAACCTGCATGGCTTTTGTGATTTATTCAAAGGCATAAAAGCCGATTCAATCGATGTCTGGATGAGCCACGGTGATCGGGTCAGTGCGATACCCGACGGGTTTTCCGTTATTGGCGAGAGTGCCAATGCGCCGCTCGCTGCGTTTGCAGACCCTGCACGCCATTTTTATGGTATCCAGTTTCACCCGGAAGTGACACATACGCGCGAAGGTAAGCAGATTATTGGTAATTTTGTGCACGGGATTTGTGGCTGCGCGACAGATTGGGTGCCCGCCAATATTATTCAGCAGAGTATCGAAACTATGCGCGATCAGGTGGGCGGGGATGAAGTTATCCTGGGCTTATCCGGTGGTGTGGATTCCTCCGTAGTCGCGGCACTTTTACATGAGGCCATCGGTGAGCAGTTGACCTGTATTTTTGTCGATAACGGCCTGTTACGGCTGGATGAAGGTGATCAGGTTATGCAGACTTTCGCTGAGAATCTTGGCGTTAAAGTGGTGCGGGTCGATGCAGAAGATGAATTTTTGGGCGCGCTCAAGGGAGAATCTGATCCTGAGCTAAAGCGTAAAATTATTGGTAACAAATTTATCGAGATTTTTGAGCGGGAGGCGCGCAAGCTGGATAACGCTAAATGGCTGGCCCAGGGCACCATTTATCCGGATGTGATTGAATCAGCCGGTAACAAACTGGGTAAGGCAAAGGTCATTAAATCACACCATAATGTGGGCGGCCTGCCCGACGACATGGAACTCGGCCTGGTGGAGCCGTTACGTGAATTGTTTAAGGATGAAGTGCGCAGGTTGGGAGCCGAACTGGGCCTTCCGGCAAAAATGATTAATCGCCATCCCTTCCCGGGCCCGGGTCTGGGCGTGAGGATTCTGGGTGAAGTTAAAAAAGAGTATGCTGATATTCTGCGCGAAGCGGATGCGATTTACCTGGAAGAACTGTATGCAAATGACCTGTATGATGGCATTAGCCAGGCCTTTGCAGTTTTTCTGCCCGTCAAGTCCGTCGGTGTGGTGGGCGATAACCGGGCTTATGAATACGTGATCGCGTTACGTGCGGTAGAGACTATTGATTTCATGACGGCCGTCTGGTCGCATATTCCCTATGACGTGCTGGCGACGATTTCCAGCCGAATCATCAACGAAGTGCGTGGTGTAAGTCGCGTCGCCTACGATATTTC
>JAAELZ010000493.1 GCA_024226105.1 Pseudomonadota bacterium
CGCATTGCTGGATGTCCGTACTCCACGAGAATTTGCAGGTGGCGCCCTTCCCGGTGCCCGGAACGTACCCCTGAATGGTATTCAAAATATTGTGCCGAGCTTACCCAAAGACCAGCCAGTATTGTTGTATTGCCGTTCGGGCGCGCGCAGCGGGATGGCACAGCGTTTTTTGGTTCAGGAAGGTTTCGAGGCGCATAATATAGGCGGTTATGCCCAATTCGCGCATTGCTAATAGTTGATAAGGTGCCCTTAGCCCTTAACCTCCGATATACGACATCTCGACTTTCTGGCGCGCTGAGCCCTGGATGCTACGAAGCTCTGAATAACGATCTTCACGCACCTGCCATAATTGCTGTATAGACTGAAACAACGAAGGTTCGGCTTCCGGCGCGCGCAGCAGGCTACGCAAGTCAAAACCGCTGTCGGCAAACAGGCAGGTATATACCTCACCAATGGCCGATAAACGAGCGCGCGAACACTCCCCGCAAAAGGGTTCCGAAACCGAGGAAATGATGCCGAATTCCATCGGCAACCCGGACAGCTTCCAGCGCCTCGCCACCTCCCCGCGATAGTTCGCATCCAGCGCTTCAATCGGGTAACGTGATTCAATCAGTGATTTTATTTGCCGTGAGGTAAAAACATCTTTGCTATGCCAGGCATTGGAGTTGCCCACATCCATGTATTCGATAAAACGCAATACTACGTCTTTGCCGATAAAATATTCCAGCATTGGCAGGATAGAAGCTTCATTCTTCCCCCTCTGCACAACCATATTTACCTTGATCTGCTCAAAGCCGGCCCGGCTCGCATTCTCGACCCCTGAGAGCACATCTTCAACCGGATAGCCGACCCCGTTCAATTGCCCGAAGGTCCTGGCATCCAGTGCGTCAAGACTGATATTAATACGTTGAATGCCAGCTTCACGCAACGCAGCGGCCCGCTCTGAACTCAACAAAGAGGCGTTGGTGGTCAAACTCAGATCTTCCAGTCCATCGATCTGCTTTAAGCGCCGAATCAACGTTTCAAGATCATTGCGCACCAGCGGTTCCCCGCCGGTCAGGCGGATTTTAACCACACCCAGCTCAACAAAAACCCGCGCTATTTTCTCTATTTCCTCGAAGGTTAACAGTTCTTTTCGTTTGAGAAACTGATGATCGCGCCCGTACTTATCTTTGGGCATGCAATAACCACAACGAAAATTACAGCGATCGGTCACTGAAATCCGCAGATCACGTATCGGGCGATTGAGTCGGTCGAGCAGCATGTCTGCGATTGTAGCAAAACTGCCTGCCTCCTTGAACAAATTATGGGCCTCCATGGATACGCAGATGCGCAAATTTGTTACAATAGGCGGGCGTTGCCTGCGGTGTGCGTGAGCAAGTCTTAATCCCTTAGAACCTAATGCATATCCCGGGGGCAGTGATTGCGGAGGAGGTGAGCATGTCCGTGTTGTCAGGCTACCTGGCTTCAGCGGAAAGCCCGAACCAAAGCCGGCGCCCCCACTTGAACCTCCAGGTTCAAGGTCCAGATAAGCCACGGCACAGGCGGGTAACGCACTTTATTTTTATAGCCCTGATATGGACATTAAACACCTACGCCAGAAAATACGTCAACAACGCTGCGCACTCGGGCCTGCAGGGCAGGCCATCGCAGCACGTTCTCTGGATTCACACCTTCGAGGGGTTGCCGATATAGCAAATGCCCGGCACATCGGCCTGTATCTGGTTAACGATGGTGAGATTGACCCGGCTTTATTCATGCACTGGGCATTTACCCAGGCAAAACACTGCTACCTTCCTGTGCTCAGTGTTGATCAGGGCCAGCCTATGAAGTTTGCAGAGATCAAACCGGATAGTGAATTTGAACCGAATCGTTTCGGTATCCCGGAACCAATGGTTAGTGCTGAAAGTTTGCTCGATGCCAGCAAACTCGATGTCGTTCTGTTGCCGCTGGTCGCTTTTGACCTTAAGGGCAATCGCATCGGCATGGGTGGCGGATTTTATGATCGAACACTGGAATTTACCCGCCAGCAACCGTATGATCGGCGTCCGAAACTAATCGGGCTTGCGCATGAGTTCCAATACTCAAGTGAAATCGAGCCCTCACCCTGGGATATCCCCCTGGATGGAATCGCCACCGAAAAGCGAGCGATCCTTTTCAAACAATAATTTAGCAAGAATCACCATGATACGTTTAAAAAACCTGATCACCCTCATATTTATTACTCTTATTTCTTTTAATACTTACGCGGAGAACGCCATGAACCCCAAAGTAAAACTAACCACCAGTATGGGCGATATTGTGCTTGAGCTGGATGCTGAAAAAGCACCCATTACAGTAGAGAATTTCCTCAACTACGTCAACAACGGCCACTATGACGGTCTGATTTTTCACCGCATAATCCCCGCCTTTATGGTTCAGGGCGGTGGCCTGGAGCCGGGCATGAAGGAACGCCCCAATCTTTCTCCTATCGAGAACGAAGCGGATAACGGGCTGAAGAACGACAAGGGCACGATTGCCATGGCGCGCACCAACGACCCGCATTCAGCGACCTCGCAGTTTTTCATTAACCTGAAAGACAACGACTTTCTGAACCACACGGCTAAAGATTTGCGCGGCTGGGGTTATACCGTGTTTGGTAAGGTCGCAGAAGGCATCGAAGTCGTGGACGCAATGGGTGCCGTACAAACTGGCAATGCAGGTGGGCACCAGGATGTACCTGACGTCGATGTTGTTATCATTAAAGCGGAAGTTGTTGAGTAATACCCTGGCCAATTGGGGAGCGAATACCGGGCGCCTGGCAAAATGTCAGGCGCCCACTTTTTTCTGTGCTCCTGAAACTGAAACCGACGCTTCAGCTCCGCTTCCTCTGATCGCAAACAATGCCTGAGAAGCCAAACATAAATCAATGCCTGATTGCAGACAGATTTCGGTTTCAGCAGCAGCTCAGGCGCGCAAAAACACCCGCTGAACAGCAATCACTCGCGGCAAAAATATGCCGTTCAATCTGCAAGGCCGAAGCCCGACGCAAAAATCTGCCAGAAATAAGCTATCCCCCGGAGCTACCTGTCAGTGACAAAGCCGATGAAATAACCCGCCTCATACAACGACACCGGGTTCTCATTGTTGCGGGCGAAACCGGTTCGGGAAAAAGTACGCAACTGCCCAAGTTATGCCTCGCAGCAGGGCAGGGCATATTTGGGCAAATAGCGCACACCCAGCCCCGGCGTATTGCCGCGCGCGCCATTTCCGCGCGCCTTGCCGAAGAGCTCAATCTCGAACTCGGGGCAGGTATCGGCTATCGGGTACGCTTTGATGAAAGGTGCAGTAGCACGGATTACATTCGCGTACTCACTGACGGCATGTTGCTGGCCGAAGCTCAGACTGATTCTTTTTTAAATCAGTACGACACCATCATTATCGATGAAGCGCACGAGCGATCGCTCAACATCGATTTTTTACTCGGCATACTAAAGCAATTGCTGGGCAGGCGTAAAGACCTCAAGCTGATCATCACTTCGGCAACCATTGATACTGAAAAATTCGCTCGTCATTTTTCCGATGCACCCATTATAAATGTCTCGGGGCGCACTTATCCGGTAGAGGTGCTCTATCAGCCTCCGGAAGATGAAAAAACTCGCAGCGACCAACAAACCAACCAGGCCATACTGGATGCTATCCAAAAATTGTTCCGGCGGCACCCGGGCAACACGCTGGTATTTCTGCCGGGCGAGCGCGAGATACGTGAAGCCCAGCGCTTTCTGGAACGCCAGCTCAAATCAGGCATCGACGTACTGCCCCTGTACGCAAGGCTTGCGCGCGAGCAGCAGATGAGGCTATTTCGTCCCTCGCATAACACGCGCATCATCCTCTCCACCAATGTAGCGGAAACCTCGCTCACACTGCCTGGTATTGATTACGTAATTGACACCGGGCTGGCACGTATCAGCCGCTATAACCCCGGCCGTCGTGTTAATACCCTGCCCATCGAACGCATTTCTAAAGCCGCTGCTGACCAGCGTAAAGGACGTTGTGGGCGGGTTAAAGAAGGAATTTGTGTGCGCCTGTTCAGTGAAGAAGATTTTCTGAGCCGCGAAGACTACACCGCACCTGAAATATTGCGAACCGCCCTGACAGGCGTAGTACTTTCACTTAAAAGCCGGCGTCTCGGCGAGCCCGAAGCCTTTCCCTTTATCGACCCCCCGGAGCGAAAACAATGGAACGCCGCTCACCAGGAACTGAAAATATTGGGCGCACTTACCCCGGGGAACGGGCTCAGTCGGATTGGACGGGCACTGGCCAAATTGTCCGTTGACCCGCGAATAGGGCGTATGTTGTACGCCGCGGGAGAAGCAGAAAACTGCCTTGCCGAAATGACTATTCTGGCTGCAAGCCTTGAAATACAGGACCCACGCATCACGCCGTTTGAGAAGCTGCAAGCCGCCCGGCAACACCATATTGAGCAAGCCAAAGGCAGTTGCGATTTTGTAGCTTTGCTTGAACTCTATAAACAATTCCAGTTACAACGCGCAAAACTGAGCCGCAAACAGCTCAACACCTGGTGCCAGAAAAATTATCTCGCCCCCACACGAATGCGTGAATGGCAGGATCTGGTCAAACGTCTTCGCCAGGACATGAGCCTGTTCAAGTTCCCGATCAACAAACAGCCGGCCACACAAGAGGCCATTCATCGTGCACTTTTATGCGGCTTGCTCGACCAGGTTGCAATGAAATCAGATAAGGGCCGCTACACCGGCACCTATGGCAAACAGCTGGCACTCTTTCCGGGCAGCGCACTGGCAAAAACCGCGCCCAAATGGATTATGGCGGCCGAAATGGTGGAGACCAGCCAATTATTTGCGCGTAGCGTCGCCCCTGCCAAAGTTGGCTGGATAGAGGAATTTGCCGGCCCGCTGGTTCGACATGAATACTCAGAACCACACTGGTCGCTAAAAGCCGGCCAGGTTATGGCGTTCCAGCGCGGGTATTTCCTGAACTTGCCGATTTTCAGCGGACGAAGGCGACCTTATAGTGAGGTCGACCCACTGGAATCACGTGCATTATTTATCCGCGAAGGCCTGGTTCCCGGTGAATTTGAGCAACGTTTTGACTTTGTTCAACACAACCTCGAGCAGCTGGATCAGGTAGTCCGGCTGGAGCACAAAATTCGCCGCCACGATATTTTGGTCTCTGAACAGACACTGGCCAATTTTTATGCGCAAAACTTGCCGGAAAATATCCTCAGTGAAAGTAGCTTAAAGAAATGGCTCAAATCCTGCTCCAAAGAGGCGCGTGAAAAGTTGTATTTGACCCGTGCTGAACTGCTTAAACGTGAACTGAGTAAAAATGAACTTGACCTGCCCGACGAACTTGATCACGGTGATCACCGGCTTTCACTGGATTATCATTTCTCACCCGGAGAGTCCAACGACGGCATCTCGGCGCGCATTCCTTTGCCTCTGCTCAACCAGCTTAGCCAGGCCGATTTCGACAAGCTGGTGCCGGGTTATCTGCCGGAAAAAATCGAGCACCTGATCAGGAGCCTGCCAAAAGCCCAGCGCAAGCAACTGGTACCCATCCCGGATACCGTCGCCTACGCCAATCAACAGCTAAAAGATGATGCACGACCGTTACTGGAGGCACTGGCCGGGCTACTAAGCCAGCGCTCCGGCCAACGCATATCAACCGGAGATTTCGATACTAAAACACTGCCAGCGCATCTGTCGATGAAGCTGGTGCTGCTCGACGAAGAGGGCGACGAACTTGGCCGTGCAGATAGTGTTGACGCATTGCAGCAACACTATGGTCAGCAGGCACGCGATACCATTGCACAGGCCGATCATGCCTGGCAAAAGACGGGTTACACGCGCTGGGATTTTGAGGACCTTCCCGACTCAGTCGAACTCGGTTCGCATGGCCTTACGACGCAGGCCTGCCCCGCGCTGGTCGACGCAACCAGCTGCGTCAATATACAGTTATTTGACGACCCGGAGCACGCCCGCCTCGCCCACCAGGCTGGCGTTACCAGGCTGGTGCACCTGGGCACCGAATTTGGCAAAAAGCTGGCCAAACGCCCCTTGCCCTACTGGCAGGAAATCAGCCTGCGCTACAGCCCGATTGGATCCCAGCATGATTTACGCGCGGCCCTGCTGGATGCAGTGACCCTCGAGCTTATGTTCGAGAAAAATGACCCGCTCAGAAGCAAGGCAACCTTTGATCAGGCTGTTGCGCACCTTGCACAAAAATTCAGTAGCGTGATTGAACCCTACTGCAAAGCCCTGATGCAGGCCTTAAGCGCCTATGGCGAAACCTTGAGCACGCTGGACAGCTTAAACCTGCCAGCCGAAAGTGAGCAGGACATTCACACCCAGCTGAACTACCTGATCTACGAAGATTTTCTGATCGAAGTACCGCTCGCCATCCTGCGTCACTATCCAACATATTTCAAAGCACTGGAAGCACGCCTGGAGCGAATATCGTATGACCCTCAAGGCGACCTGAAAAAACTCAGCTTGCTATTGCCCTACCAGAATCGCTACCTGCAAAACTGGGAAGCCCATCCACACAACGCCGAGCTCGACACTTATCGCTGGCAACTTGAAGCCTATCGTGTTTCTTTGTTCGCACCCAAGCTTAAACCACCTGTACCGATTTCACCCACACGACTGGAACGCACCTGGCGAGTGTTTAAGGAGATGCATTTATCCTAAATTCCTCTGTTGACCGCTACAAAAGATGAACAAGCGCATGAATCACTGGTAAACCGTTTCGTAACAACATAGGCTCTTAATTCACTGCTTGAAAACAGTTAGCATGAGGTATCGACAACATATTCCTGACCTTGGAGCCTTATATCCCTAATATTCTACCTCTCATCGCGGTAATGGTACAGTTTACCTGTTGAACAGATTACACAAAATGGTTTCTATCTCAAGGTTAGGATGCTAAAATGGGTAGACAGATGGTGTCGGCATACTATTAATTCCTACACTAGCAACTTTGTATAGAACAGTTGGAAAAAAGCAAATACAGGTGATTTATGTTTATCTACTCAAAATGTACTCAACACGGAACCCGCGCGATGAGCACGGCTCTAACCATCTGCCTCGTAGCAGGCCTGGCGTTATCGACCTCTGCTCTGCAGGCAAAACCTAAGAACAACGCCGATGATGAGGGCTGGAGCGAATGGCAGGCGAAGGGCAAAGGCTACGCGGCGCGGCGGCGCCAGCCCCCAAAACTTAGCGGGCCAAAATCAGAGCGGCGCCAGGCGAATGTACAGGCACGTCTGAAAAATTTGCTAAAGAAAAAAGCGAAACTGCTAGCCAGGATCGAAAAACAGGATAACAACGGTTCGACACTTTCAATTCAGGCCCAGCAGCCAAACAAGAAGAGCAAAAAAGGCAATAAAACTGAAAACCTGCAAAAGCAGATGGCTAAGCTGAACAAACAGATTGCAAAACAGACCAATCTGGAGCAACAACTCGCCGCTAAAGCTCAAAAACAGGGCCCTAAGATTAAAGCGCTCTGGTTGTACACTGGTGAAGAAGGCTTGTATAGCATCACACTGGCTAACCTTGCCGCGAAGCTCGGGAAAACTGAAAAGAATCTGCGCAATAAAGCCAACAATGGAAAACTAAACCTCACTACGGCGGAGCAGTTGGATTCAGAAAAAGCGCAGCAGCCCGTATCCTGGCATTATGACGAAGCGAGCGACAGTATTCTGTTCGCTGCGCAGGCTTACGATACGTTTCACAGTGATGAAAATGCCCATAAATTCAGAGCGAGTGGAAATAAAGCGGCTCCGATGGCGGTTGCAACAGGTGCGGCGCCGGGTTTTGGATCTGAAACGCCCTTTTGGGATACGCTTAAGTTTGAAGAAGAACCTGATTTAAATTTTGCAACCTGGTCAGTTGGTACTGAAACTGAGGCCGACTACTGGTTCTGGGACTATCTATACGGCACAACTCGGCCAGAGCTTAATATTGATTTGACTATTCCAGATCCAGCAACCGCAGGTGAGGCTCAACTGCGTGTCACGTTGCGCGGTTGGACGGATTGGAACGATGGCAACGATCATGAAGTCTGGGCAGAGATAAATGGCGATCCCGTTGGGTCCAGCATTATTTGGGATGCATTCGAACAAGTTGTGC
>JAAELZ010000494.1 GCA_024226105.1 Pseudomonadota bacterium
GGTGGTTAAGGGTGTTCATGCCGTCGGCGATGTGACGGGTGCAGCACAACTGACGCCGGTTGCGATTGCCGCCGGGCGCCGTCTGGCAGATCGGCTTTTCGATGGTAGAAAGAAGGCGAAAGTAGACTACAGTTTAATCCCGACGGTGGTATTCAGCCACCCGCCGATTGCTACGGTTGGCCTTAGCGAACAGCAGGCGATTGATCAATATGGTGCAGCGGATCTAAAAATATATACTTCTCAGTTCACCAACATGCTGTATGCCGTATCTGAGTTTAAATCACCGACCCGGATGAAACTCATTTGTCAGGGCGGGAATGAAAAAGTAGTGGGCTGTCATATTATTGGAGAAGGTGCTGATGAGATGTTACAGGGTTTTGCCGTGGCTATGAAAATGGGTGCGACCAAGGCTGATTTTGATCATACCATTGCGATCCATCCCACTGCGGCAGAAGAACTGGTCACAATGACGTGACAAGGCTCGCGTGCGCGTGATTTTTTAACTAAAATCAGGCATTCACTTCTCCCCAGTCATTTCGAGGACTACCCTGATGGATCCCATGTTAAATATCGCGATTAAAGCGGCACGTATCGCGAGTAAACCCATGCTGCACAATATCGAACGCCTGGACCAGCTGGAAATTGAAAAAAAAGGTCGTGCAGATTTTGTCAGTGAGGTTGATCGCCAGGCCGAGAAGATAATCATTGATACGATACACGCCGCCTATCCGGATCACGGCATCCTGGCCGAAGAATCCGGTGTATGCGGTGATAAGGATAAGAGTGAGCATGAGTGGATAATTGATCCACTGGATGGCACCACTAACTATTTACATGGCCTGCCGGTGTATGCGATATCGATCGCACTGCGTGTCAAAGGTGTACTGCAGGCCGCGGTTGTATACGATCCGAGCCGTGATGAATTGTTCTCAGCAAGTAAAGGCAAGGGTGCACATTTGAACGACCGGCGAATTCGGGTGAGTAATACGCTCAGGCTGACCGACGCCTTGCTGGCCACTGGTTTTCCCTACAATAATATGCAGTACCTCGAACCCTGGCTTGGTGGTTTCAAAACCCTGGTGCCGCATGTTGCAGGGATTCGCCGGGCAGGTGCCGCTTCGCTGGATCTGGCACAGGTTGCCTGCGGGCGTTACGACGGCTTCTGGGAATTCGGCCTGCAGTCCTGGGACATGGCCGCGGGTATTTTGCTGATTCAGGAAGCCGGTGGTTTTTCCAGTGATATGAAAGGTGGCCAGAAAATGCTTGAAACCGGGCATATTGTTGCGGGTAACACCAGAATATTTGGCAAACTGCAGAC
>JAAELZ010000495.1 GCA_024226105.1 Pseudomonadota bacterium
AAACTTTCTCATTTTGTCACCCTCTCTGGAACAGGTTTGGTTTTATCAATCTTGCTGTAAATCGGCATCAACAGAAAAAAGGCAAAATACAATATCGTTCCAATCTGCGAAAGTGCGGTATACAACGCTGAAGGTGCCTGTGTTCCAAGGTATCCCAGCATAATGAATACCACCACAAACATACCAATCATAAACTTGGTAATCGGGCCTTTGTAACGGATTGATTTAACCGGGCTACGATCCAGCCAGGGCAGAAAGAACATCACCAGGATGGATGCAAACATCGCAATAACACCCCACACCTGGGTACCGGCAAAACTCGGTACCGCGCGCAAGATCGCGTAAAAAGGCGTGAAATACCATACTGGCGCAATATGCTCAGGTGTTTTGAGCGGGTTTGCCGGCTCAAAATTAGGCGCCTCAAGAAAATAGCCGCCCATCTCAGGCGCGAAAAATACCACAGCGAAAAACAGGATCAAAAACCCGACCACGCCCACAATATCCTTCACAGAATAATACGGGTGAAAAGGAATACCATCTGCGGGCGCATTCTCATCCCAGCGATTACCTTTCGGGCCTTTCTTGATTTCAACACCATCGGGGTTATTTGAACCCACCTGGTGCAAGGCAACGATATGCACGTAAACCAGAGCTACAAGGATAAACGGCACCAGGTAGTGGAAGGCGTAAAACCGGTTCAGGGTAATATCCGATATAACATAATCACCGCGCACCCATTCAGACAGCGCGCCGCCAATAATCGGTATCGCATCGAACAGGTTTACAATAACCTGCGCACCCCAGTAGGACATCTGGCCCCAGGGCAGCAGATAACCAAAAAATGCGGTGGCCATCATCGCAAGATAGATCACCATGCCGATAATCCAGATCAGCTCACGCGGCGTACGGAAAGAACCGTAGATCAAACCCCGGTACATATGCAAATACACCACAACAAAGAAGGCCGAGGAGCCTGTGGAGTGCATATACCTTATAAACCAGCCGCCCGGCACATCACGCATGATGTATTCCACCGAGGCGAATGCCAGGTCAGCATCCGGCTTGTAATTCATCGCCAGCAAAACGCCGGTGACAATTTGTAAAACCAGCACCATCAGCGCTAATGAGCCGAAGAAATACCAGAAGTTAAAATTCTTAGGCGCGTAATATTCCGCCAAATGCTCGTTCCAGACCTTGGTGGCCGGAAAACGATCGTCAATCCAGTTCATTAAGCTCATTATGACGCCCCTCCATCTTCACCCACTAAAATCAGGGTATCAGTCAAATATTGGTGTGGTGGTACTATCAGATTTGTCGGCGCAGGCACGCTTTTGTAGACACGACCGGCCAAATCAAAGCGTGAACCGTGGCATGCACAAAAATAACCACCTTTCCAGCCGTCACCTAAATCAGCAGGCGCCAGTTCAGGGCGGTAGCTTGGTGAACAACCCAGGTGTGTGCAAATTCCGACCAGCACCGAAATCTCAGGGTTGATCGAGCGTCCTTCATTCTTCGCGTACTCAGGTTGCTGATCAGCTTCCGACTGAGGGTCTGCCAGTTCACCGTCAAGAGTCAGCAAATCATTCAATACAGACTCAGGACGTTTAACGATCCAGACAGGCTTGCCACGCCATTCAACCGTAATTTGCTGACCGTCTTCGATCATACTGATATCTACCTCCACGGGCGCACCTGCGGCCTTGGCTTTCTCACTGGGGAGCAAGCTCATACCGAATGGCACGACCATTGCCGCCGCTCCGACTGCACCAACACCCGCGGTCGCGGCTGTGAGCATTCGGCGACGTTTCAGGTCTACCTGTTCATTACTCATCGTAGTTTCTCTTATAAATAAAATTCGGAAAGCTGATGGCTTCAAATCATACTTGAACCACATCAGGTGTAAGGAAACCACAGATGAATCAGGGGTTCCTTAAATTTTGGCGGGCGATTATAGCAAATCCCCGACAAGTTTTTCGCCCTCACAATGGGATACTGCCAAACAAATTACGTAAAAAGTGGGGTCAGATGAAACTTTAGTCCCAAAAGTTTCATCTGACCCCACTTTTCCACTTTTCAGTGTTTAAAATACCAAAAAGCCAGAACGGCGACAATTACGATCCCCCAGCCCAGCCAGTCAACCCACTTTCTCAAAGACGATTCCA
>JAAELZ010000496.1 GCA_024226105.1 Pseudomonadota bacterium
CTGCGCAAGGGTTCCATATTCATCATCTTCGCCCTGTATCATTAACAAAGGCACTTCGATGCCTTGCAAATATTCTTCAAGATTCCAGCCCCGGAAAGCCGGATCCAGCCAGGCTTTGTTCCAGCCCCAAAACGCCCCGTCGACATTGTTACCGTGGTATTTTTCTAAGCGCTCCCGGAGATCACCCCTTTCATAAAACTGCCTGGCCAGGGTAATGCTCTGCACACACTTTTCTTCGTTAAAAACGTGAGGTGCCAGCAGGATCAAACCCTGCAATCTTTCATCCTGCTGCGACCCGGCAAATACCAGGGCAATCGAAGCACCATCACTATGCCCGAAAAGCACAACCTTATCGATCGACAAGGCATCGAGCAACAAAGGCAGTACGTCGATGCCTTCCTGGTGCATGTATCTCAACGAGCGCGGCGGTGTAACCGGATCGGAACCCCCATAGCCCTGCCGGCTATAGGCCAACACACGACAACCCGTCTGTTGAGCCAGCTGTTCTGGAAATTGTTTCCACAAACCAACGCAACCCAGGCCTTCGTGCAGCATGACAATCGTAAGGTTGCTGTCGCTTACTTCACCATACCAGCAGTACTCCAGACAGATGCCCTCAATTTCAACTTTATTCATTAGCGTAGGAAGGCCTGCACTGTTACCAGCAGATTTTTTACTGCAGATTTCGCAGTTTAAAACGCTGTATTTTCCCAGTGGCTGTTTTGGGCAGGTCCTCCACAAAATGAAACCAGCGTGGGTATTTATACGGCGCCAGCAGGCTTTTTACGTGCTCTTTTAATTCCAGTTTCAAATCTTCACCGGGGTTGACACCCTCGTTTAATACCACGTACGCCGCCGGTTTTATTAAATTATTCTCATCTTCATGCCCTACCACAGCGGCCTCAAGCACCGCCTCGTGCGTAATCAAACTGGATTCAACTTCGATTGGTGAAACATAGATACCGCTCACCTTGAGCATGTCATCGCTACGCCCGGCATAAACATAGTAGCCGTTTTCGTCCTGGCTATATTTGTCACCGCTTCTTACCCATTCGCCGACAAACGTGCCCCGGCTTTTTTTAAGCTCATTCCAGTAACATACTGCTGCCGTCGGTCCACTGATACGTAACTCACCGGACTCACCCTGCGCTACTTCATGGCCGTCATCGTCGACAATGCTCAACTTATAACCCGGTACGGCGACGCCCGTCGTTCCATATTTCACCCCGCCCGGCGCATTGGAAAGAAAGATGTGCAGCATCTCGGTTGAACCAATTCCATCGAGAATATCCACTGAAAAATGTTTGAGCCAGCGCTTGCCGATATCTTCGGGCAACGGCTCGCCAGCAGAAGTACAGCAGCGCAAATTGAGCTGTTCTTTTTGCGGTAACTCCCTGCTCGCCAGCATCGCTGCATACAAGGTGGGAACCCCATAAAAGATGCTCGGTTGATGTTTTATCAAGCGTTCAAAAACCGCTTCGGGTGTTGGCCGTTCTGCCATCAATACCGCCGTCGCCCCCACGGACATCGGAAAAGTCAGCCCATTGCCCAGGCCGTAGGCAAAAAACAGTTTTGCAGCTGAAAAAACCACATCGTTTTCATCTATCCCCAAAATGGGTTTTGCGTACAGTTCCGCTGACTGTATCAGGCTGGAATGAACGTGCACGGTGCCCTTGGGCGAACCGGTTGAACCTGAAGAGTACAGCCAGAAACACATGCCATCAGCTTTGGTGTCCGCAATATCGGTTTGTGTTGGTGCCGCAACCCTGAGGCTTGCCAGGTCATCGACATGATCTTCATCGCCACCGGAAATAAGAATGCGCTCCAGCGACGGGAGTTTTTCCAGTAAAGGTTCGAAGAGCGGGTATAAAGGGGCAGAGACAATGGCCACGCGTGCGCGGCTGTTCTCCAGCATGTATTCATAATCATCTGCGGTCAATAAGGTATTGACCGCAACGGGAACAATACCCGCCTTGATAGCGCCCAGAAAACAACTCGGAAAGTCAATCGTGTCGTGCAGACAGACCAGTACCCGCTGTTCCGTTTGCAGGCCCATATCGCGCAGTACATTCGCGACCGCCGATGAACGTTGATCAAGCTCCTGATAGGTATAAGACCCCTGGTCATCAATGATGGCGATATTTTCGGCTCGACCATTCTGCAAGTTACGCTGCAATAAATCGTAAGCCGCATTGTAGTGATCTTCGATAGTGACAAGAGGGGGGGTGACACTATGGTCTGTTGTACTGATAGATGGCATCTAGCTTTCCTCCAGGTTTTTAGCTTTCCGGTTTGTTATTGTTGAGCTCCGGGTTATTTGAATTTATAAATTTGCGAATTCGATAGCACCTGCCAGATCACGCACCATTTACTCAAACAATTCCAGGCTCACCAGGCCGCCTCTCGCAGTCTATTAATTTCAGAACCAACACACGTAATTCGCTGGCATTTTACTTCTCATATTGCAATATAATACTTGTCGCTTCTTGTGTAAAGGTATTATATTGCACTAAGTGATTTACCCTGTATAATGCTGTTTATTCTGGACGCGACAGCATTGTTGACATAAACACAGGACATAAAAATATGCAGCCTTCTGAGAAAACCTCCTCCCCGGCTATTGATGGATATATTCAAGGGATAGCTGACCGGGTCAAGGGCATGCGAGCGCAGCGCGGAATGACGCGCAAACACCTTTCGAAAAATTCGGATATATCAGAACGTTATCTCGCACTCATCGAAGCCGGACAGGCTAACATCTCAATCACTTTATTACTAAAACTGGCCGATGCACTGGGCGTGGACTTTGAACAACTACTGCCGTTGACGACAAAGGTACTGGCTGAAACAAACTCCACACCTTTATCCCAGTTCATCAATACACTGTCAACTGCGCAGCAAGAGGAAGCGCTGAACCTGCTCACAGGGGAATTCAATAAACCACGCACCCACTTGCATGGTTTTGCATTGATTGGATTACGTGGGGCCGGTAAAACCACGCTGGGTACAAAACTGGCGAAAAAATTACAAATTCCGTTTTTAAGGCAAACGGAAATCATTGAGTCCATGGCCGGCATGCAGGTACATGAACTATTTTCACTGGGCGGACAGGCCGGTTATCGCCGTCTTGAGCAGGGTGCCGTGAACCATGTTGTGAACAACTACGAGCAGGTGATCCTGGAGACGGGTGGCAGCCTCGTTTCAGAGAAAAACACCTATAACTTGCTGCAAAAATCATTTTTTACCGTGTGGATCAAGGCATTGCCCGAAGAACATATGAACCGGGTTATCCGCCAGGGGGATCTGCGCCCCATGAAACACTCCAAAGAATCCATGAACGACCTCAAACTGATTCTGGAGGAACGCAAACACGACTACGAAAATGCGAACTACACCCTGGATACCACGGGTCGAAGTGTTGCGGATTGTGTGTCTGAACTTGAACAGTGTTATCTTGAGTTGTTCAAATCCAAAACATAGGCCTGATGAGGGCGGTTGAACTACAAAAGCCCCTTCCTCAGCACTACTGTCCAGTTTACATGTCATTTCTACAGGTGCCCAGTAGTGTGAAGATAGTTATATTTTGGAGAGATAAAAACTCAAATACCGACTGAGCGTCATACCTGCGCAGTCGGGCATCATAATCTGGCACTGCAACTGGGCATCGAACCGGCTTATCGACGTGCCCAACTGTGGCGGAATGTCAAGACCCAGATCAGTGAGCTATGGGACAGTCATAATAGTTTGCCCGTGTGGCGGATTATCGAGGTGGCGATCTAGTGAGGATTCGAGTAAAAGATATCCCGCACCCCCACTCTTTATAGTCATTTCAACATCTTCAAAAAAATAGACCCCTGATATAAATGTGGTTCTCACGATTAGAAGCTATATCTGAATCGAACTTAATAGATCCAGGTAAAACCAGGGATCAAATTGGAAACACTGGTGGTCAGCTAACAAATGAATTACGATAAGCGGCAGGGTAAACCAGTCTTGCTTGATTTGCTTTATAGTTCAGACGAGCTACCGTTTAATAACCGCATACATAGTGGTGAAGATTTTGGCTTCATGTGTCTCGGCGCGGGCAGTCGCCCGCTTGAGCTTCCTCGATACGAGCCCGAGTGTTTCTCGTTCACTTGCAATTCTGCTGGTCTTCGCCCTCTTGATATCAATTGCATCGTTCGCCTCTTTCGCACAAGCCACCAAGAATCTCAGGTTTGCCGCGATCGGCGACTACGGAGACAACTCCTCTAATATTAATGGATCTGAAAACGTAGAGATGCGAGCCGTTGCTAATCTAATTGATGACAAAAATGTTAAACTAATTATCACAACGGGTGACAACAGCTACACCTCGACTGCGATCGACACGAACATTGGGAAGTACTACGCCGACTACATTGGTTCCTACTCTGGCGGCTATGGTGACGGCGCCACCAGCAATGCTTTCTTCCCGTCGGCTGGTAACCATGACTACTCGGACGGCGGAGGCATATCCACTTATCTGAGCTACTTTACCTTACCGGGTATCGGCATCTCTACGTCGGGAACATCAGGAACGGAGACCTATTATGACTTTGTCCAGGGACCGGTCCATTTTTTTGTGATCGACCCTAACAATGGAACGGGCGTGGGTTCGATCCAACGGAACTGGCTACAGGCGCAACATGCGGCGTCGACATCGACGTGGAAGATCGTCTACGACCACCATCCACCATTTTCCTCGGCGTTACATATGTCCACCCCGGACATGCAGTGGCCATTCGAAGAGCGGGGTGTAACAGCGGTTTTAAGCGGACACGATCATGTCTATGAACGAATCATTAGGGACGACAACAGCGACGGTACTGATATACCCTATTTCATCACGGGGTTAGGTGGAAGCAGTCGCTACCCTTTCATCACGCCGGTATCAGGAATTAAGGTGCGATACAACTCTGATTTTGGCGCGATGATTGTCGACGCTTCTGACGCCCGTATTACATTTACGTTCTGGTCCGTTGCCGGTGGCGTTGGGGGAACACTTATCGACACCTACACGATCGTCGCATCGACAGATGACGGCTGCTATGTCCTCAATGCCTCCACGGGTAAAACCGTTGTTTTCTGTTTGTAGCTAAATATTGGAAGATTATCAGTACTGTTGTTCTATATAGAAGACCTTCCAGAGGCTGCTTTGCGCCGAAAACTGCCTCCAGACTAGTTTGCTGAAATGACTGCTCCGCGCAAATAAGAGCCAGATTGGAAGCGCGCGGTTGGCTTTTGTGACCGGCTCTTTTATACGGTCATATATATGCATCACGAAAGCAGCACCATTATCAATGGACTTTAGTAAACACACCGGCTACCTCTAGCTCTATATATCCACGCTGTTTAGTATCTCGATTAAAAAAAGGATAAAGCTACCGATTGTATCAAGGCACAACCACTTCCGCCGTATAAGTGATCATGCACCCGTAAAAGCGCAGCCCAAATGGTGCAGGGTCAGAAGCGCTCCTCTCTAGAAGAATATAGATAGAATAGAAGTGTTGTGAGTTATCAATTGTTGGGTGAATGATAGTATTGGTGGAAAATTCCTGTATGGTGCTGGATGCTCCCGTCGTACCCATGTTAACCCATGATATAGCCTCTTCAGGGTCAACCGCGAGAACATCTCGGCGCCATAAACTATATTGTGTATTCGCTATCGTAAAATCTGCGCTAGCATTGTCATCGAGAACATAACAGCTCATTCCTGTTAAGTTGGCACCTTCGGGGAGTTGCACCGGCGCTGCCAAGCCAATTATTGTGCTAGTGAGACCGACCCAATCACCGGAATTGTAGTAAGGTACATTAGCTTGAGGATTTGTTGTGACAAACCCCGATGGTGGAATCGCTAGTTGTATGGTCTTTTGCTCTACGCCAGCCCCCATCGGAATCACAACTACCTGTCTATCTGCTTTTGCGCCAAAACTAACAATCGTAAGAACGAATAAGCCTAATCTGATTAAGTTGTTCATTTATTATCCCATAATAGTTACCGTTCTCACAGCTTACCACATAATTAGTATCTAATTGTTTTTCCCTACTTCAATTACCATAGCTTACCACTGCTGTCCCGTTAACTTTCACAGTAGCACCAACTGCCCGGAATGTTCCATCTGATCAGTTGGTGGGTCCCCTCGTAACAGGGCCATCAGATCCCGTTTTTCAAACAAGTTAAGCTGTAGCAGGCGCAGTATTTGCTGCATACTTTTGTTCAGCTTAGATTGGAATTTGATAAAAGCCAGCAGCAAATACATACACAACGCAATCCATATTTGTGTCATCACCGCATTCTTGCTTGTACCGATAAAGGCTTTGATTTTCAGGTTCTGCTTGATCCATTTAAAGAATAACTCTACATCCCAGCGTGCCTTATAGATATCCGCAATCGTTTTGGCGGCTAACTTGAAATTATTCGTCAGAAACACATAACGCTTGCCCGTTACGGGATCACGGTATCCAATACGGCGCAATTGAATGGGACATTTCTTTGCGGTATAAAACCCTGTGAATTCAATCGTCTCATCGCTGATTAAACCTTTTGATTTCAATACAGGTCTACATTCTAGAACACGGATCTTTGCGTTCGACTTGAGCCGTGTCACAAAGAATATTTCGTTATCCGTCAGTTGTTTATACCAACTGTAGTCATTATAACCTCGGTCAATGGCCACGATGCTTCCCTTCGGAAAGCCAATCGATCTGGCCACCGTTACATCGCCCACCTTACCATCGGTAACAGTAGCAAATTCGGGAAGGTGGCCACTATGATTTAAGCCCACATGAAGTTTAATCGCGCCCTTCGTTGCCCGGAACTTAGCCCACGGGAAAACCGACAGACATAGATCAATGGTTGAAGCATCCAACGAATACAGAGGATTGTTAAACCTGAATTTGTGCCCGGGGACCATCCCCTGGCAGCGTTGGAACAACTTAGCAAACAGAGCCTCATAAAGCGCGTAGGGTTTATCTTCGTTAATCCGGGACAAGTTGGAACGGGACAATTTTGCACTGCCCAGATGATAAAGACGGTGAGTCTGCGCAGACAGATTCTCAATGATATCCCGCAAGCTATTTCGTCCGGACAATTGCGCCATCGAAAGACTTACGAACTGGGACCACCGAGAGGCCGTTCTGAATGATCGGCCTGAATGATGCTGTTTTGCAAGTGCTTCAAATTCATGTCTCGAAATTAGTTTTAGTATTTGTGAGAAGATCGTATTACAATGGGCCATGGCTTGATTCTCCGTGTTGATTCAATGGTTTATTGCTAAGCGTATTGTATCAAATACGGGTGAATCAGGCCTCTATTTCAACAGGTTAACGGGACAGCAGTGGTTGAATTTAGTGTCTAATTCAGCAGTCCTCCGGTTTATTTAAGTTGGGTTGATTGATCCAGGCAGCTGTGGGCAGTTGTTCTACTTTAGGTGCTACATTCTTAAA
>JAAELZ010000497.1 GCA_024226105.1 Pseudomonadota bacterium
AAAAGTGGGGTCAGATGAAACTTATTAGTAAGTTTCATCTGACCCCACTTTTTCAATAAATAATTCCTATTCCAGCACAAGCGCCTTGCGATAGTACCTGAGTGTTATCCTGAGGTAGAATATCCGCGTTTTTAAAGCAACACAAATGTGGAAACCTAAATGATGCAGTCGATTACTGATTTTTCCGATGAGCAGGTGAACGCGGTCCAGGCACTGGTCAATAACCACTACGGTGAGAAAATCGAATTGCATCTAGGCGACAGCGAGGTGCAAATTGATCCTAAAAATGATGAGCTCGTCGCATGCCCGGTTATTTTCTGGAATGCGCGCGAGTGTAATTTCGTAATCATAAAAACCGGGGGAGATCGGTACCACGCTCAATATTTTTATACCCCGCATGATCAGGTGAACACCCGGCAGGCATTTTTTACCGTTATAGAAGATTGTGCTTCAGCTGTATTGCGCGAACAATCTGACTGTGAGCGTGAATCAGAAGGCGCTACAGAGGGTGCTTCGGGTACGGATTTAGACTAAACAATAAACTTTTCAGGAATTATCTTATGAGCGACAAACAAAACGCGTTTTATGCACAATCTGGCGGTGTGACCGCGGTTATCAACGCTTCAGCCGCCGGTGTCATTGAGACTGCGCGCGCTAACGGTGACAAGATCGGAACAGTGTATGCCGGACGCAACGGCATCATCGGCGCCTTGACCGAAGATCTGGTTGACACCTCTGCCATTACCGATGCGGATGTGGCTGCGCTACGCCATACTCCGTCAGGTGCGTTCGGTTCCTGTCGTTTCAAATTGAAAAGCCTGGAAGATAACAAGCGTGAATACGACCGCCTGATCGAAGTTTTCAAAGCGCACAACATTGGTTACTTTTTCTACAATGGTGGCGGCGATTCGGCGGATACCTGCCTTAAAGTGTCTCAGTTGTCCGAGACCATGGGTTACCCGATCAAGGCGATTCACGTGCCCAAAACAGTGGATAACGAT
>JAAELZ010000498.1 GCA_024226105.1 Pseudomonadota bacterium
CAGGCGGCTCTTGACCAGGTGCACGCAGAGTATGACGCGCTTAAGGCCGCGATGTTAAGGCTCAATACCACGCCGGAAGATTTGGCCACAAAACTGGATGCGGTACTGCGGCAGAACAAAGCCCTGAGCAAAAAGCTGCAATCGGCACAATCGCAGCTGGCGATGGCGGGTTCACAATCCGGCGAGGATACACAAAATGCGGTGGAAGAGGTCGCTGGAACTCGCTTTATGCGCGTCAGGATCGATGGCGTGGATGTGAATACCTTGCGCACTACGGTTGATCAGGCCCGCGATAAAGTGGGCGAGGGTGTGGTTGTGGTGGGCGGTTTCAATGAAGGGAAGGTCACGCTGATTGTGGCAGTCTCAAAAGGCTTGACCGATCGTTTTCAGGCTGGAAAACTGGTGCAGGCAGTGATGCCGCTGGTTGGTGGCCGCGGTGGAGGTAAGCCTGAAATGGCGCAAGGCGGCGGCACCGACCCGAAGGGTCTGGATCAGGCGCTGGAAGAGGTCAGGACACTTATTTCATAAATCCGGGTGGATGTGCTGCGCCCGTATTATGCTTTGGCCACCCTGCTGTTGTTAATCAATTTGTAGGGCGGCATAAGCTAAGCGATAGTGCATCCATCACCATTAACCCCTTTACTTTCCTCATCGAAAGCGGTTAAATCCGCGCCCGAAAATAATTTCTTTCCTGTTTAAGCAAAATATACCGTGGCTTTATACGTCGAAAAATATGGTGGTACTTCCGTTGGCAGCGTTGAGCGCATCAATGCGGTTGCGAGAAAAGTATCCGCTGAAGTAGCCGACGGGCACCAGGTGGTGGTCGTGGTTTCCGCAATGAGCGGTGAGACCAATCGGTTGCTGGCACTGGCTAACGAGATTAATGACCATCCACCGGCCCGGGAACTGGATGTACTGGTCTCAACCGGGGAGCAGGTGACTATTGCGCTCTTATGTATGGCGTTCGATGCGCAGGGCATGTGTGCTCGCTCTTATACTGGTGCACAGGCTAATATTCGCACCGACGAAGTGCATGGCAGGGCGCGTATTGTCGATATCCAGGGTGACGCGATGCAGGCTGATCTCGACAAAGGGCGGGTCGTTGTTGTGGCTGGCTTTCAGGGTATTGATGAAAATAACAATATCACAACGCTGGGGCGGGGCGGTTCTGATACCACAGCCGTCGCACTGGCCGCTGCGCTCAAAGCCGATGAGTGCAGAATTTATACTGATGTTGACGGGGTGTACACGACAGACCCGCGCATCGTGCCTGAAGCGCGACGCCTTGATCAGGTTTCATTTGAAGAAATGCTGGAACTGGCGAGCCTGGGTGCCAAGGTACTGCAAATACGCTCGGTAGAATTTGCCAGCAAATATGCCGTGCCCCTGAGAGTTTTATCATCATTTGAGGCGGGCAAGGGCACGCTGATTACGAGCGAGGAAAATATTGTGGAACAGCCGATTATTTCAGGTATTACTTATAACCGCGATGAGGCGAAAGTAACGGTACGTGGCGTACCCGATACCCCCGGCATTGCACATCGAATTTTGGGCGTGATATCTGATCAGCATATCAATGTGGATATGATTATTCAGAATATCAGCGAGGAAGGCCTCACTGATTTTACCTTTACCGTACCGAGTGCGGATATGGCGAAAAGTATCAAGGTGTTGCAACCCCTGGTCAAGGAATTGAATGCCCATGAGGTGGTGGCGGACGATGACCTGGCCAAAATTTCGGTGGTCGGTATCGGTATGCGCTCCCACGAAGGCATTGCCACTACCATGTTTAAAGCGCTGTCTGAAAAAGGCATCAATATCCAGATGATTTCCACCTCTGAAATCAAGATTTCAGTCACCATCAGGAAAGAATTTACCGAGTTGGCGGTGCGTACCTTACATGCCGCGTTTGAATTGGAGAAATAAATAAGTATCAGAAATAGCGGCAATAGGGTGCAAAATCGAGAAGTTGGTGTATAATCTTGCGCCGCAATCCTTTACAGGGAACTCTATGGTATGGGTGACGTGTGAATGGTGTATAATTAACGACCGAAGGTAAAAAGGAGCAGAGCAGTGCTAATTTTAACAAGACGTATTGGCGAGTCAGTCCATATTGGAGATGATATTCGCTTAACCGTATTAGGTGTCAGAGATTCTCAGGTGCGTATTGGTATTAACGCACCCAAAGAAGTCCCGGTTCACCGCGAAGAAATATATTACCGAATCAAGCACGAGCAGGAAATGCGCGGTGGCCAGGTCGGTGGTGACGCTGAAGAACACGAAAGCGTAGATGAAGAGGTAGACGACAACTTCGGCAACGCCTGAGTTCGTATATTCCAGGGCAACGCTATCTTGCGATAGTGTTGCCTTGTGTTTTGGAGAGATGGCCGAGTCGGCTGAAGGCGCTCCCCTGCTAAGGGAGTATAGGGTTTATAGCTCTATCGAGGGTTCGAATCCCTCTCTCTCCGCCATTATTTATAAATACCTGTGAAAAAGATTAAATAATCTATTTCGCAGCCGGTGATATTTGTTAGAATCGCCAACCGCAAAACGCGCCCGTAGCTCAGCTGGATAGAGTACTCGGCTACGAACCGAGCGGTCAGACGTTCGAATCGTCTCGGGCGCGCCATATTTAGCGAAAAAGCCTGCATCGTTTGATGTGGGCTTTTTTGTGTCTAAAAACTCAAGATTCGAAGGTCTGACAATAGACAAGTGCGTTCGATTGATTGGCCGGGAGCCAATCAACCCGCACGAAGTGCGCCCGCAGGGTGATCGCCAGGATGGCTATCATTCATCGTCTCGGGCGCGCCATATTTAGCGAAAAAGCCTGCATCGTTTGATGTGGGCTTTTTTGTTTTGGGAACAGGGTTTTAAGTGGAATGTCATTGCGAGCGAAGCGCGGCAATCTAAATTCTTCAGACGCCCCTTAGTTTATGAATTTGTTTAAGCATATAGATTGCCACGTCGCTCCGCGCCTCACAATGACCGGGTAGCCTACCCTCTGCCACGATAGGGTGGTACACCCTGCTCCGGAATCCAGACGCCTTCAGGCACGTCTCCGGATTGATAAAACACGTCAATCGGGATGCCGCCACGTGGATACCAGTAGCCGCCGATTCTTAACCACGCTGGCGACAGCGCTTCGACCAGGCGTTTCGCTATGTCGATAGTGCATCCTTCGTGAAAGGCACCGTGATTGCGAAAGCTGGACAAGTATAGTTTCAGGGATTTACTTTCAACCAGAAGCTGGTCGGGAATGTAATCAATCACCAGATGCGCGAAATCCGGCTGCCCGGTTACCGGGCATAAAGAAGTGAACTCAGGAACCGTGAATCGCGCGACATAGCGGGTGTCCGGGTGGGGGTTCGGTACACATTCGAGAACCGCCTCCTGCGGTGAAGCCGGGGTCTCGCTGTGACTGCCCAGTTGGCTTAGATTGAGTTCGTTACTTGAGTCAGACATGTTAGCGCGCGTGATTGAGGGAGGGTCAATTATAAGGCGATAAGTCGTTCAAACCATAAAAAAGAGCGGAGCAATAAGCTCCGCTTTATCCTGGCGATAGTTTCGGAAGAACCTGGCTAAAGGTTCGAATAATAATCGATCAGGATTTTAGCAACTTCAGGACGAGAAAACTCAGGGGGAGGCGCTTCACCGTTACCCAGCATTTCACGTACTTTGGTTCCTGAAAGCAGAACGAAATCTTCCCTGGTGTGGTCCTTTACTTCACGCATCATTACGACTTCGTCCAGCTTCTTGGAGTAGGCGGTGTGATCGGCTTCGAAGATTTCAATATCCAGGGCATCGTCAGGCACTTCATCCTGGAAAATGGTCTGGGCTTCAAAATCACCATAATAATCGCCTACACCCGCGTGGTCACGGCCAATGATGAAATGAGTAGCGCCCATATTCTGACGGAAAACTGCGTGCAATACACCTTCACGCGGGCCTGCGTACAGCATATCAAAACCATAACCGGTCACCATCACAGAGTTGGGTGGGAAATAAGCATCTGCCATGGTACGAATCGCGTTGTCGCGCACGTCGGCTGGAATATCTCCGGGTTTTAACTGGCCGAGCAGCATGTGCACTACCAGGCCGTCGGCGCCCAGACGGTCCATAGCCATATGGCACAGTTCCTCATGAGCACGATGCATCGGGTTGCGTGTCTGGAAGGCGACAATTTTGTTCCAGCCAGCTTTCGCGATGTCTTCGCGAATCTGGTAGGCGGTTTTAAAGGTATTCGGGAAGTCTATCTCGAAGTAACTGTAGTTTAAAACCTGGATTGGTCCGGAAAGCAGTGTGCGGCCCTGATCATAAAAAGCCTCTACGCCCGGATGCTCCATATCCATTGTGCCGTATACTTTTTGCGCAATGGTTTCCATATCGGCATCGGACAGCGTTTCAGTGGCTTCGACATCCATTACCGCGAGAATCGGGTTACCGTCCACGTTCGGATCACGCAATGCAATGCGGCTCTGGCCGTGAATGCCATCAGTATTTTCTACCAGGCATAATACCGGTGTTGGCCAGAACAGGCCGTCCGTAGTGTGCATGGTATTGGCAACACTCAACGCATCTGCTTTATTCATGTAACCCGTAAGCGGGTTAAAATAACCGGCACCCATCATCACTGCGTTTGCCGCATCGGCTGAGCTGACGATAATTGAAGGAAGAGATTGGGCTTCTTCAGCTAATTCCGCGCGTGCGGTATCGTCTAATACGAACAGGGGGTTCAGCGTATCTGACCCGTGTGGCTTGATCATTGTATTGTCCTCAATAATAGTTAAATTTTAGCATGGCTAAGGTAGCACCAATTGCTATATATGCGAATGCTTGTTACCCCTGAAATATTTGATTCCCGTATTTAAAGAGTTTTAAAATTAGAGCGGCTTATGAGCAATATATCCAGCCAATTTGCGTACAAGCAGCGGTTTGTTATTTACAGGCAATAAAAATAACGCAATGTACGCCGTGCATGTTGTGCAAGGTTCAGTTTGATATGATAAATTCGCGTGTCACGAATTTTTGATCTTTAAATCACTGGTACTGGCTAGCCAGGCATTTATTTGTAAACTGGCAGCCTGGGTTCCGGTTGGGGATATATATTAATGTTAGAGCAGAACGCAATGAAAGCAGGAAAAATTGAAAATAAGGTCGTAGGCACCGCCTCTGACAAAAAAATAGCGCGTGTTGGCAAAACACTGCAGTTTGATGGCAATATTAAGGGCGATGAGGATTTGGTTGTTGAGGGTACCGTCGAGGGCGTAATCATTCTCAATAATGCGGCGGTAACTATTGCAAAAAATGGTTTGGTACGCGGTGATATCATGGCCAGGACTATCCTGGTTCAGGGCGAAGTGCGTGGTGAAATGCGTGGCAATGAAATCGTTGAGATCGCGCCCAGTGGTATTGTGCACGGTGATATTCGTGCACCTCGTGTCATGCTGCAGGATGGCTGTCAGTTCAAGGGCCTGGTGGACATGGACCATAAAGAAAGCGTGGTCGTGGATAGAAAGCGCCCGCCGCAACCCGTATCCCCGGCGGCCAAAAAAAAAGCCGGCCTGATCAAGCCGCCAAAAATCCCCAGCCTTAGCAGCAAACCGTAAATTTCAGAGGTTAAAATGGATATTGCAGAAGGCCTGGCAGCGCCGGATTTCACACTACCGGATCAAAATGGCGAAGCAGTTTCCCTGTCAGATTTTGAGGGTAAGCAGGTTTTTGTCTATTTTTACCCCAGGGACAATACACCCGGGTGCACAAAGCAGGCAGTGGGGTTTACCGAACTGTTTGATGAGTTCGAGAAATTGAATACCCAAATTCTGGGTATTTCCCCTGACGGTGCAAAATCTCACCAGAAATTCATCAATTTATACAATATTCCCTATCCCTTGCTAAGTGATCCGGATAAAACTGTGATGAGCCAGTATGGTGCCTGGGGTAAGAAAATGATGTATGGCAAGGAGGTCACCGGAACCATACGTTCAACGATATGGGTAGATGAGCAGGGCATAGTCGTTAAACACTGGAAGAAAGTTCCCAAAGCCGCCGATCATCCGATGAAGGTGCTTGAACAACTTAAGGGCTCCCTGAAAGGCCGGTCAGCCTAAAACAGAAAATTCGGCAGGGCAGGTTCTATGGCCTAAATTTCTCCAGTTATTCGGTTTAGAAGATTTTTGTCCCGCAACATCGGTCGTACGGTATTGGTATCGACCAGCTTGCGTTTCACCAGCCCCATAAGGCTATCATCCATGGTCTGCATGCCCACATTCTGCCCTGTTTGAATAGATGAGAAAATTTGCGGAATTTTATTTTCACGAACCAGGTTACGCACCGCCGGGGTGCCAATCAGTATTTCCCATGCAGCAGTACGCCCGCCCCCAATTTTAGGCAACAGGGATTGTGAAATGATGGACTGAATGGATTCGGATAACATCGCTCGCACCATCGATTTATCACCTGCGGAAAAGGTGTCAATGATACGGTCAATTGATTTACTGGCGGAGTTTGTGTGCAGCGTAGAGAGAACGAGGTGGCCCGTTTCCGCTGCAGTCAGCGCCAGGTGGATGGTTTCCGGGTCGCGCATTTCGCCAACCAGTATGACATCCGGGTCCTCACGCAACGAGGCGCGCAGTGCCGCCGAGAAGGTATTGGTATGTTGCCCCAGTTCGCGCTGGTTGATAATACAGTTCTTGGGCGTGTGTATAAATTCTATCGGGTCTTCAATGGTTAAAATGTGCGCCCGGCGTCTTTCGTTGATCAAATCCAGCATGGCAGCCAGTGTGGTTGATTTACCCGAACCGGTTGGTCCGGTCACCAGGATCAAACCGCGTGGTTCGTTGATCAGGGTCTGAAAAATGGAGGGTGCCTGTAAATCATCCAATGTGGAAATCTTGTTCGGAATGGTTCTAAATGCCGCAGAGGTGCCGCGCAATTGCTGGAATGCGTTTACCCTGAAACGCGCCAGCCCTTCGACACCGTAGGAGAAATCCATATCGCTGTCTTCATCGAAAATCCTGCGCTGGCGATCGTTCATGATTCCGTAGATCATTTTCAGTATCTGGCTACTGGTCAGCGCGGCGGCACTGAGCCGTCTTATCTCGCCGTCGATTCGTATCATAGGCGGCAGGCCGGAGGACATGTGTAAATCTGAAGCGTTGTTCTCTACGGTGAATTCGAGCAAATCTTCCAGTTCTACTGACATAATATTGTTAAGCTTATCGTTAGATGTGAGTTTAGTATGTGCCTGTTTAATATATAATAAAATATTACGCTTGGGCGGTAAATTTTAAGTCGTGTGAAATGGGCAATTTGAATAAACTTGAAGTGGTTTGCGCCTCCATCGAACAATGGGAGCATATGTACCATCGTGTGGCACACAGTGTTGAGCTGATTGCTGTCAGTAAAACGCGTCGTGCAGATGAAATACGCACTTTGTACGATGTCGGCCAACGCCGATTTGGTGAAAACTACCTGCAGGAGGCGCTGGATAAAATTGAAACCTTGAGCGATTGTGCGATCGAATGGCATTTCATTGGTGCAATCCAGAGTCGAAAGGCAGCGCAAATCGCAGAAAAATTTAGCTGGGTGCATAGTGTTGACAGGTTTAAAGTGGCAAATAAGCTGAATCAGCATGCGTCTTCAGAGACACCGCTAAATGTACTGATCCAGGTTAATCTGGAAGGTGAAGCCTCAAAAGGCGGGGTGGCACCCGGTGAGCTGGTAGAATTGGCTGGTCAAATCGACAAGCTCGATAATTTGCGCCTCAGAGGGCTGATGTTTATGCCGAGAATTCACACGGATCTATCGGTGCAACGTGAGATATTCAAGCAGGCAAGGGCACTTTTTGAGGATTTGAAAGAATCATTTCCCGAAATGGATCAAATTTCGATGGGTATGTCGGGCGATATGCAGGCGGCTATTGCAGAAGGTTCGACGATGGTACGGGTCGGGACGGCATTGTTCGGCCCACGTGAACAAAAACAGGCGGGAGTGTGAAGTGACAACGAATATGCAAACAGGTTTTATCGGTGCAGGTAATATGGCGCAGGCGATTATAGGGGGGTTGATTCGAACCGGTACTCCGGCAGAGAAAATATCCATATTCGAACCCAATACTGAGTTAGCGGATAAACTGGCTTCTAGCCTGGGCGTTCGAGCTGAAAGCACAAACACCGCTATTTTTGAGAACTGTGATGTTATTGTGCTCGCGGTTAAACCACAGATCATGAAAGTCGCACTTGAAAGCGCTAAAGGTGCGCGATTGAAAAAGGATGCTTTTATTGTCAGTGTTGCCGCCGGGGTGCCGATCAGCCTGATGCAGGACTGGCTCGGTAACAATCATCCCATGGTCAGGGTCATGCCAAATACACCGGCCCTGGTCGGGGCAGGGGTTTCCGGCCTGTTTGCCAGTAAGCAGGCCAGTGTTGAACAAAAACAGGCGGCGGAATCCATTTTGCGTGCTGTCGGATCTGTGATCTGGGTAGACAGGGAAGATCTGATCGATTCGGTGACGGCTGTCTCCGGAAGCGGGCCGGCGTATTTCTTTTATTTTATCGAAGCGTTGCAACATGCTGCTCTGCAAGAAGGCCTGTCCCTGGAACACGCCCGGCTGCTCAGCCTTGAAACTGCCTTTGGGGCAGCAAAGCTGGCCCTGGAGAGCAGCGCCGAAGCATCGACTTTGCGTGAGCGGGTAACGTCTCCGGGCGGCACTACTGCAGCGGCACTGGAGGTGTTTGAAAAACAGGGGGTATCGGATAGTATCGCCCGGGCCGTTTCAGCCGCCGCAACGCGTGCACGTGAACTAGGCAAGCGCTGATCAAATCATGAACTTACACCTCGCAGCTCAAAACCCTGCTCTCGGCGTTATAAATCTGCGCAATAGCCATGCTGTTCCGTGCAATTTGTGCCTTGATAGCAGGGTTTTCAGTCACAATCTGCTTCGCCCTGATTTGATCAGCGTTTCCCGGGCAAAAACTGCCGATAAATAAAGAAAACATCATGAATCCCATCCACGACAGTTTTAGCTTTTTAATTGAATCACTATTTCAGTTGTACATGTTGCTGGTACTGCTGCGATTTTTGTTTCAGCTGACGCGCGTCAATTTCAGGAATCCGATTGTCACGCCAATCGTAAAGCTTACACAACTTCCGCTCGCATGGCTGCGCCGTTTTGTGCCGGGTTTGTTTGGCGTCGATTTATCGGCAATCGTATTGTTTATTTTCCTTGGAATGGTGAAGCTTTTTCTGCTCGCTTTGATTGCCGGCGGCATGGTCAGCCCTCTGGGTGCTGCGATCTGGTCAGTGGCTAAATTGCTGGATATGAGTTTCTGGATTTTCATCATTGCCATTTTTATGCAGGCGATCCTGAGCTGGTTCATGCCGCAACAGGGTAATCCAATTACCGTTCTTTTGAATGATCTGACTAACCCGGTATTGCGCCCTATCCGCAATTTGCTTCCCGCTATGTCAGGAATGGATTTCTCCCCTATCGTTGCCTTAATCGCCCTGAACTTCCTGCAACGGTTGCTGATTTCGCCCCTGTTTTATGCTGCTGCGCAGTTGATGTAAAAGTAAAAGAAAGTGGGGCTTTAGGGTGTCTCTAATAATTCTGGATGCGCCAGATTAAATTTGACCAATTCTAAAAATATAGACTTAAAATCAAGGTGCCCAAAGCATATAATTCGGGCACGTATTAGCTGGCTATTGCGAAGAACGAAATAATCCCGCTTGGCTGCTTGGCGCATGTGCTGCGCAAGTTTAGTCAGGAGCTCAAGGCCACAGGGCAAACACAAGCACAGAAAAGGCTCACTGGCGTAACAGGCCCTGCAACGGATTCAATTGTTGTACAGAATCGAGAAACAGGCAAAAAGAATGAGTAATGAACAGTGTACTGAGTTGTGTCAATCCAGGGCAGTGCCGATACTCGATGGTTTACGGGAATGGCTGGATCAGCACTTGCCGGTGGTGGTGAAGCAATCGATATTGGATAAGGTGATGCATTATATGGATAAGTACTGGCCGAGGTTCAAGGTATATACCGAAGATGGCCGTTTGAACATCGACGCCAATCTGTGCGAGAAGGCCATCCGTCCCTTTATCGTTGGACGCAAGAATCATCTGTTTTCTGATACGGTATCTGGCGCTAAGGCCAGTGCCAACCTGCACTGTTTGATTGAAATGGCCAAGGCCAATGGCATCGAGCCGTATGCTTATTTGAAACACGTATTTATGGAATTACCCAAAGCCAGTACAGCGACAGAGTTTGAAGCCTTGCTGTCGATCCGTATGGTCATTGATCTCAAGCAGATTGCATGAGATTTGTAATTTGTGCGTTTACATGGCAGCAGTTAAAAAACCTGGGTGCCATGGGGAGGAGGGCTGATCGTCAAGTCAACTAATTTTACTCTGATTGCAATTGTCTTTATTGTTTTAGTTGCGATCGTATTACGTCTGTCTTTTAGTTATTTTAGCTTAGTGAGTCTACCTCCTTCCGGCGATGAAGCGATTGCAGTTTTGATGGCTAACGAGATCGCTAATGGTGCGCGTTATCCATTGCTGTTTATAGGCCAACCCTATCAGTTCCCGATTGAAGCCTATTTGATGGCGCCGTTGGCTAAGCTTATGCCCCATAATTCATTTGGTGCTCGGTATCAAGTTTTATTATTGGGAGGGCTATCGTGCTTAATTTTTATATTGGCTACCAGAGCTCTATTCCCTAAGGGCAAGCGCTGGCCTGGCTGGCTATTAGTACTGATCCCCTCTGCCTATTGGTTAACCTGGCAATCCGGCTATGCTGCCCCTCAGTATTCCATTTCATCTGTATTCGCTATACTAATGTTCTACCTTGCAGCGACGATTAACCAAAGAGAAACGCCTTCACCTGTATTAAGTTTGCTTCTAGGGCTAATTGCAGGGCTATCGTTAAGCAATCATTTACTACTTGTGTCCGTTGTAATTGGCACGGTACTAGTCGCGGTACTTAACGGTAAGGCTAGCTGCAGCCTTAAAAATATGGCAAGTTATACGACAGGTCTTTTACTTGGGTTGATACCCTTGTTTCTGGCACTTTACACCTTGCCAAATGCCTATGAAAATCTTGCAGCGCGGTTGCCGCTGTATCCATCATTGCAGCGTTTGTTTTCTGATACTCTGAACCACTCTATCCCAGGCATTATGGGCGTTAATCCGCCCTATTTTGGTGATTTTCCGATTCACCTGGAGTGGGGAGACACACTGAAATCGGTAGCTGTCTTCATTTTTATAACGATCATAAGCATTGTTCTTGTTTCACGGAGCTACCATTTTATTAAGCGCAGTCGTCAATCAGGCTGGTTACACCTGGGACCACCAGACATGTTCTTAGGCACAACCGTTTTAAGTATGTTTTTAATGGCGAGCAGTACCAGAGGTTCGTGGGGTGACTTTCGGTATTTGTTGCCTGTCGCCTGGTCGTTTCCTTTCCTGGTTGGCCACGTTTACCATATCAGCAAGGGTGGTTACGCCAAATTGATCGGGAGCCTGGTGTTGCTTATTGCGGTATTCAATATTGCCAGCAGTGCCGCTGTGATCAACGTGTGGCGAAACCCCGCTATTATTCAAACATATGCGGATATACCGAATCTAGCTCGATTTCAAGCCTGGATGCAGAAGCAAGATATTAAATACTGCTACGCAACCTTTTGGCTTGCTTATCGAATAAGCTATGAATCAAATGGCCAACTGATATGTGCCCCAGTATATAACGAGAGATTTCCAACTTGGCCTGTACCGTACAAAGAATTAGTTGATCGACAGAAAAATGTGGCTTTCGTTGTGTCAAATTCGTATGGATCAAAATTTTCGGCCACAAAGTTTCAAAGACTTGTGGATGAATATGAAGTGCAGTATCAGCGAGAACAGATAGGGCCATTAGTCGTATATCATGATTTTAAACACCGACACTCAGAAGGTGACATCCTTCTAAATAGTAAACGCTATAGACTCAGTACTAATATTGAGGGTAGCAATACAAACATGTTATCCGATGGTGATAAAAAGCAATCCTGGTCGATAGAGCCCCAAAACCAGGGTCAATTTATTGAAGTGACTTTTGATCAAGCAATTATCTTGTCAAGTCTCATCTTCCATTATCCACGCACCAATTTTGGTGTGCCCATTAATTTGAGGGTGAGCGTTTTACAAAATCAAGTATGGACTGAACTATCAGGGGTTATACCTTTTGCATTTGATCGGTTACAGATTACGCACGGCCGGCCTGTATTGGGTCGTATACAGCAAACTATTCGTTTCCCGGGCCCCAGGGTCGACGCTATTCGTATTGAAGTCGCAACGCCAGAATTTGGCAAATCCTGGGATTTAAGTGAAATTAGCATTTATACAAGATAGGTGGCAAATACTAAAATCTGACAAACCAGGCTTCTGGAAAATGGTATGCCCTTAATTTGGCGCTTACCGTGATTGAGGCCCGTACCGGGAGTGAAGCCCCGGCTCCGGGTAAGGGGTTGTATCTGATTTTCTAGGTTTTTGATTTAAACGATACCGGCGCCAGCTCCAGCCGGCTTTTCGCCAGCAGGATTAGAAAAATCGCTGGCAATCCAAGTAATGCCGTGGTCATAAAAAAGCTACTGTAACCGATGCTGTCTACCATTGAACCGGAATATCCCCCCAGTACTTTCGGAAACAAAGTCATCAGCGAGCTGAAAATAGCGTACTGGGTGGCGGTGAACTGGATGTTGGTTAAGGAGGACAAAAAGGCAATAAAGGCCGCGCTAGCGAGGCCCGCAGATAAATTGTCGGCCGAAATGACGCCGATTAGCGCCAGCTGTGTGGGTTCGCCCTGCGCCAGCAGCATAAACAGCAGGTTGGTGGCCGCGCCCAGTATCGCGCCCAGCATCAGGATGCGCATTACGCCGAAGCGTACCGATAAAATGCCGCCCAGGAAACCGCCGGCAATGGTCATTAATAAACCAAAAGATTTAACGATTTTTGCGATATCAGTTTTGCTGTACCCCATGTCCTGGTAAAAAACATTGGAGATCACCCCGAGCACGATATCCGACATTCGATACACGCTGATCAGTGCCAGTAATAACCACGCAAGACGCACACCATAGCGCCCGAAAAAATCTCGCAAAGGGTCTATGTAACTGGAGAACACCAGTTTGGCATCGATCCAGTTCAGCTTTACCAGTAAACCCG
>JAAELZ010000499.1 GCA_024226105.1 Pseudomonadota bacterium
ATCAGGACTGAAGCGCATTGTTGCTGAAGACAGCTTTATCCCGCTGGGCAAGGCTGCGACCGTTACCCTGCCCGGTCGCGATAGCATTGTGCAGGCTGCACTTGAGCTAACCCGCTCATGAGCCAGACTCGCAAAACCGCCATTGTCGTCTGCCCGGGGCGTGGCAGCTATAATAAAAGTGAACTCGGCTATTTGTACCGCAATCATGCCGACAAAGCTGAGCTAATTCATAGCATCGATGATTACCGGCTGCAAAATCAGCAGCCAACCATTACCGAACTCGATCAGGCGAAGGTATTTGATCCACGCACACACACCCGTGGAGACAACGCATCGAGCCTTATTTATGCCTGTGCCTACGCCGATTATCTTTCAATAGACCCGGAGCGATTTGACATCGTTGGCATCACCGGCAATTCGATGGGCTGGTATCTCGCACTGGCCTGCGCCAATAGTTTGAACCCAGGTAATGCCCTGGAGCTGATTAACACCATGGGCAATTTGATGCACGCACAGGCCATGGGCGGCCAGCTTATTTACCCCCTGCTTGACGAAAACTGGCAGGCCATACCCGGGCGCACTGAAACATTGAATGACCTACTGCGAGAGATTAACCAGCAACAGGATTGTGAGCTATACGATTCCATATTGCTCGGTGGGATGCGCGTATTTGCCGGTAACGATGCGGCACTCGATGCCCTGATGGCCTCACTCCCGAAAGCGCAGATCTATCCAATGCGCTTACCAAACCATGGGGCTTTCCACTCGCCCCTGATGCAGGGCATTTCAGAGCAAGCGCGTGAATTATTGCCGGCTAGCGGGTTCCACACCCCTGAGATACCGCTGATCGATGGCAGGGCCACTACCTGGCAACCACTTTCCAGTGATACCACAAAGTTATGGGATTACACCCTGGGGCATCAAATTATTAGAACCTACAACTTTAGCCGTGCCATACAGGCCAGCGTTCAGGAATTTGCCCCCGACTGCCTGATCATCCCGGGGCCGGGCAACACCCTTGGTGGCGCAACCGCTCAGGCTCTAATCGATATAAGGTGGCAGGGTCTTAATTCAAAGCAGGCATTTTTAGAACGACAACAAAATGATCCGTTCATCCTGTCTATGGGCCTTGATGAACAACGCCCATTGGTGGTCGCTTAGGACGGACAATACTTAGGGAAAAACTGGCATGCAATCACGTTATGATTTGTATCGACAGTGCTTAATGCAATACGCTGCCAGATTTAGATTTTTTTCAAGCCATCGCTGCGCTGCCGCTTCCTGCTGAGGTAGTTCCTCCATAATTTGTGTGTAAACGCCATGATGAAATCCCAGGCAACGGATAGTATTCGATTCTTCGTCATCCGTTTCAGCATCAGATACAATACGTCCCGCTCCCGAGCAAAATATCGACCAGTCACTTTGCCCGAGTTTCGCGACTTCCTGTGTAAAAGCCTCATCAATTTCGATACCCGCTGGTGAATCCCCACAAAAAATCAGTACATTATTGTACGCGCCCTGCTCTGCCGTCAAAATAATATCGCGGCTGGCGAGAATGCGCGCAAGATTGGCTTCTTCTGAAAAATCAGACAGTTGAATAGCGACAACGCGATTTGCTATACCGCATTCAACAAAAGTTCTTTGCATCTTGACCCACGCATCGAGATTATTCTCGTCCACAAGGCAGTAAATCGCATCAAAATAGTAAAACGGATTTTCCATTTCAGCATTCACCCGGGCCACGATGGCCTGGGTATTTTTCTCACCGATATGTTCGCTGAAATGCTCAATCACATCATCCGTATCCAGCCCCAGTTCATCTCGCCCAATCAAATAATTTCGAACACGATCATCCCACTTTACCGGGTAAGGTGTACCCATCGGGCGGTTAAAACGATGCAACCAGCGAAGAAACGGCAGGCACAGTGTTCGGCCACCCGCCTGTCGAAATTTCTCATGGACATAGCCCTCTTCTGCACCAAAGCCGGCAAAGCGCGGGTTAACACCCGGCCATGAACTCTTTTTAAAAGCAAACAATCCCATGCCCTGCATTGGTATATCGAACGCGGGCCCTTCTGGATCATTGGCCCGAGCATCTGCGCTCCAGGTACCGTACATACCCCCACTCCAGCTGGGTGCGAAATGTGAGGAAATATTACGCATGTCATCATTTAAAAGTGGCCCCTGTAAGAGATCGGGCGTATCTGGATACTGATCAAAATAGTCGAGCAGCTTTTTAATTACTCCGGGCTCAATCAAAACATGCGAGTCAATACACAATATGTAATCAGCATTGGCCTCTTTTGTGATGCTGTATCTGGCCCAGGGCCCACGAATCGTATCGCAAGGCACGTATCGATAATTTGACGCCCAGTTTTCAAGCCGCTTCAAACTATCAGCACAGGGCCCCTCAGGGTGGTTATCAATAACTATAAATTCGATATCCTCCAGTACTTCCGGGTGATAAAGACGAATCGCCTGCAATGAAAAATAAACCCCGTCATAATCATCATAAGTCGCCATGCCGATACACAGCTTCTTTTTCGTCTTTGGTGGTGTTTTTTCAGGAATGTCAAACAGCTCGGCAGATTGTGCTGGCACAAATAACAGGGCTCCTGCTTCGTTCAGATCTCTTAATACCTGTTCGACATCACCGGGGATTTCTGATTTCGCGTGCGGAAATTGTGCACACAACAACTCGATGATCGACTCAACGCTTTGTATACCGTCGCAGGCGTCCAGAATCATCAATGAGATATCATTCACCTCGAATCCCTTATTTGTACCCGTATTTTTTAAAAAGGGAGGCACTTTTGAAGATTTCAATACCCATCCATCCGCGAGTTGCGGGCGTAACAGCGCATTGTCTATCGTGAGATTATCCATGATTATAAGAGGTTTACTATTTTGCCTGATACGGCGAGTAGTATACCAGCATCTGCTCAAGTTCAGCTTGAGTATCACCGGATTAAGAACACATAATGTAATGACCTGGGAACCACGTTGTGAAATGATATTCAGTCAAGCGAAACCCGGGAATATTGGTGTTAATGAGCCCTTCTGTTTGACGTTTACGTAAACGTCAGGTATGTTCACATGTTAACAAATCACACCGCCCTTCAATGACACTAAAATCAGTAAGTCCACTGATTAGCACAAGCAGTAAAAGCTTTGATGAGGCTTATGCTGAATTTGAATGGCAGTTACCCTCTCATTTTAATATTGCCGAAAGTGTCTGTGACAGGCATCTGGATCTGGCCAACCGGATTGCGATGCTGTATGAAAATGAACGGGGTGAA
>JAAELZ010000500.1 GCA_024226105.1 Pseudomonadota bacterium
ATATTAATAGTCAGTCACGCACCCGAACCGCCAGAACATCACACTGGGCAAGGTGCAATACACCATTTGCAGTCGACCCGAGTAACAGGCCAAGGCCATGTCGCCCGTGACTTCCGAGCACGATGAGATCCGCATTAATCGCCAGTGCATAGTCCGTAATTTCACGCCTGGGGGAACCGGTACACACATGTTTATGGCTCAGTTTAAGCGGAATTTCGGCGGCACAGGCGGTTATATCATCGCGCGCATTTTCATTTAACTTTTGTTCAAGATCAGGCACCACCGACAATCCCCCGTCAAGCTGGCTTACCGGGAGATAGTCAATGACATGAATAATACTAAGCTGCGCATCGTATTTTTGCGCCACATCCACAGCGCGCGCTTGAGCACTCTGTGATTCAGGCGAAAAATCTGTCGCGTAAAGAAGGTGTCTATACATGATTAAGCTCTTCTTTCCTCAGGGATACGCTGATTAGATCTGAGCGAAGCAGGTTGGCGGCTAAGAATTCCGACATCAAGGCGCAATCCGCACGTAATAGCGAGCTATTGCGAAGATTTGCAACGCAGAGGGCGGGATTGTTAGGCACAAGATGCGCATTCATGATTTATTCAGCGTTTCCCTTACTTCTGCACAACGAACACATAGCGTGGTGGTCGGTAATGCCTCAAGCCGGGCGGCCTGAATTTCTTCGCCACAATCAGAACAGGTATCCCACTCTTCTGCATCCATACGCCGCAATGCCTGCCTGATAGAAACCATCTGCTCCTGCGTGCGTTCATCCAGGGATTCAATGACTTCGTCATTTTCCTGATGTATCGCCAGTTCAGACCAGTCCGCAGGCGGCGCCTCATCACGCCAGTGCGCTTCGATTCGATCAGAACGCCCAGCGAGGTTTTCGAGCTCTTCCAGCAGCTTTTTCCGGATCGCTTTTTGATCCATTAGCATTAGCCTCCATATGGATTAAGTACACCATCATTATAGGCCTGTAAGCCAACTTTACATTGATTTAGCGCAAGAATCTTGCAAACAGCGTGTCAGGCTCTATTTGGCCCCGGACATTGAATTCAGGCTTCCAATACCTATGTTAAACCGTGTAACGTACACTATTAGAGACCCATACCATGAGTATTTCTTCGCATATCGTCTGCCCCGCTTGCAACGCCATCAATCGCATCACCACCGTACGCCTGAGTGAACATCCAAAATGCGGTAAATGTTATCAGCAACTGTTCAGCGCTACTCCCATCGAACTGACATCTGCCAACTTTCAGAAACATATTTCACGCAATGATATTCCCGTAGTGGTGGATTTCTGGGCACCCTGGTGCGGCCCGTGCAAAATGATGGGCCCCGCATTTGAGCAAGCCGCAAACCAGCTTGAACCCGACGTCCGCCTGGCAAAATTGAACACCGAGGCCGAACAGCCTGTTGGCGCTCAATACGGCATTCGCAGCATCCCGACCCTGGCCATGTTTAAAAATGGTCACGAAATAGCGCGCCAGCCCGGGGCCATGGGTACGGCCGATATTGTTCGCTGGGTTAAGGGGCACCTCTGAGTATCATGGATGGCCATCTTAAGCCAGATATATCCAAACTCGGCGTTCCAATCCTTCGCAATAGCTTGCTATTACGTGCAGATTGCGCCTTGATTTTGAATATTTCTGATCTTAATTTGGCACACCCAGACACTCAGAGGTGCCCCTGGGCACCTTTTTAGGTATCGTGGATGGCCATCTTAAGCCTATTTACGTATTATGGATAAAGTGCCCGAAACGGC
>JAAELZ010000501.1 GCA_024226105.1 Pseudomonadota bacterium
AACTGTTAGCCCCATAAAGAGAAAACAATGGAAACAAACGAATTGTCAACATGCTTTGTCACTAACGATGTAGATGCTTGTCGTGAGTTTTATCAACGTTATTTTTCAGCTGAGGCAATCTTTGATGCAGGCTGGTATGTAAACTTACGCATTGCTGGTGACGGTCCATCTATTCAATTTATGCAGCCGCAAGGTAATGCACAAATGTTTGGTGGCGCTGGAATTATGCTCAACTTCAATGTTCAAGATGTAGATGCAGAACATACACGATTAACAGCGGCTGGCCTACAAACAGCCATGCCATTAGAAGATCACTCCTGGGGTGACCGAGGATTTTCTATAATAGACCCTATTGGCAATTCAGTTTATATCTATTCTGATCGTGATCCATCAGATGAATTTAAGCAATATTACAAGGGCTAACAAGGTGCACGTGTGGGACGCTCCGCTTCGCTGCGCCGCCCCACAGCTTAAACGTTGCTGAATCAATCACTATAAACATTGAGAGATATTATGCTTGATTTTTCAAATGGATCAGCCTTTGTTGATGAGAAGTTTGTTCCGATATCAGAGGCGAAGATATCGCTTCTTGATTGGGGTTTTCTTCACTCAGATGCAACATACGATGTGGCCCATGTCCGAGGTGGAAAATTCTTTCGACTCAATGATCACCTTGATCGTTTCTTTTCAGGGATGAAGATGTTGCGAATGTCTATTCCTTATACTCGCAAAGAACTTACTGCCATCTTAAGCGATTGTGTCAGTAAGAGTGGATTACAGGAAGCCTATGTTGAAATGATCACAACCAGAGGGCTCCCAGAACCTGGGTCGCGAGATCCGAGAACGTGCAGGAATCGCTTTTTTGCTTTTGCAATCCCTTTCGTTTGGATTACAACGCCTGGCAAAGGGTTAGAGCTCATCGTGAGTCAAAGGCAACGAATACCTCCACAGTCAGTTAATCCGACTGTGAAAAACTACCATTGGCTTGATTTGGTAATGGGGCAGTTTGAAGCTTACGACAAAGGCGGTGAAACCGTTGCTGTTGTAAATGGAAAAGGAAATATTGCCGAAGGTCCTGGGTTTAATATATTTGCTGTGAAAAATGGAATTCTCACAACTCCGGGAGAAGGTGTTCTTGAAGGGATCACTCGCAAGACCGCAATAGAAATCGCAAATGAGCTTGGCTACGATGTCATACAGGGCGAACTTAGCCCAGAAGCAGCTCGTTCTGCTGACGAATTATTTGCCACAAGCACTGCTGGAGGCATAATGGCGATCACAAAAATTGATTGTCAGAAAGTCTCAACAGGAAAAGTGGGGCCGATTACTCTGGAGTTGCAAGATAGATATTGGGCGTTGCACAATAATCCACACTACGCTTATGAAATACACTACTAGCATCGTTAAGTTGTTTCATTCGCAGCTAGCTAACATCTATATGACCGCTTTACGCTACGCTTCAAGCGGCAAATTAATACGGCGTTAGCTGTCAAACCCGCTTTCTAATTCGTTCCTGGGTATATTCATTCGACCTCTGGGTTTGAGCGCTGCTGGCAGTGTCATCAAAATGGCTCGTTTATTGACCACGAATGGGAGCCACACAATACAAAACCCAACACCTTAATTGTTGCTGGATTATTTGTAGTTGGTGGATGGTTGCTTAGAGTTGCGGACGTTTTGGTTTTACGAAAACCGTCTCTTATACAATCAGCTTATTTGGTCCTCATGGGGCTGACGGGGTACAATAGATTATTCAGCCAACGGCAACGACCGGCTCGAGTCTACTGGTCTTGCCGTGAAATAGCGGACCTTTATTGTCAAACACCTTACTTATTTCAGTCGTAATCCTGTTGGTTGAAATCGCAGCATGAAGCAGACATTCGAGGATTTGCTGAATTAAACTGACTTTCTGATTGGCCCGCCACTCTCGATGGCCATTGACTGCGGTATTCGGTATTTATGCGCGAGTTTGCTTAGCCATCTAGAAGCATTCCACAAAATGATTTGCTCAGAAAATGAACTTTCTGGTGCATTGTTTTGCCGTAGATAGGTCGGTACAAAGTCCCCGATATATCGAGGGCCGTAACCCGGGGTAGACAGCTTGAATTTTGTGAGTATGGCTAAATTATATAGTGTATAACCTCTACTTCGTTAACTTGGACAATCCACCAATCTTTATGAAAACCCCAGTTTTAGCAACTATTTTGGCGTGCCTCTTACTATCAGGTCTGGTTTCGGCACCTGTTCTCGGTACCACCAATGAAACGGGCAGTCAGGTAGAACAGCCAGGCGGCGAGCTGCTGCGCCCCGTTTCGTATATTACTCTGCGAAATAAGACTGGTGAGACTGAACCGAAAAATCGTTTCGGTGATGAGCGCAATTCAATTCACACCGGGCAGTGTACGTTTTCGCACGTCTCTTTGAGCCTGCTAAGCCCTTTATCGCGTAACGGGCTGGTTTATATTCCCGAGAACCTGATTCAGCTGGAGGCCGTCTCTGATGTTGGAGAGATGATTTTCTGGGATGAGATAAAAGCGGCTACACAAGGCCAGCGCCCGCTATTGTATTTGCATGGTTACAACACGAGTTTTGTGAAAAGTTGTGAGCAGGCTGCACTTTTCCAGGCGAATCTAAATCTTGGAAGCAGGTTGATTTTATTCAGCTGGCCATCTGACGGCGCCATACTTAATTATGCGCGAGATGAATCTGATCTGCTCTGGAGTGTAGCGCCGTTGGAACGGGTGCTGGGGGATATGGTGGAGCAGTTTGGGGCAGGCGGTTTTGATGTGGTGGCGCATAGCCTGGGTACGCGCGGTGTATTTCTTGCACTGGTGCAATTGGCGCGCAGGCACCATGAGAGTATACCGCTGATCAATCAGCTGGTTTTAACGGCCCCGGATATCGATGCAGGAATTTTTCAGCAATATCTTGCGGCTATTCGGCCTTTGACCCACAAGTTCAGCCTGTACGTATCGGAGAATGATAAACCGCTGGTCCTTTCCGAAGAGGTACATGGCTACCCGCGACTTGGTCAGCCCGGCCCTCACCTGGATGATCTTGATGGTATTGAAATCATCGATATTAGCGACGTCGGTATCCGTTCCTTCTCAGGGCATCTCTACCATCTGTATCATGATAGTGTTATGCAGGATCTTGATCTGTTACTCAATCATGGAGCTCCGGCAAGCGAGCGTGAAACACTAGCCGCTAGCACAAAAGGCGACTGGCGCCTGAAACAAGCAGATGGGGCTCAATAGATGCCCGTAATTCGTCAACCGCGCGAGGCGTGTCCGCACTATTTTGAGGACGGATCTCAAATAATGATACATGGCTAGCCGTTGCTGCTTATGTTTTTGCATCAACTCCTTTAAACAGGAAGCGCGGCAATACAACGCCGGCAATCAACGCGCCCAACCAGACCAGTAAAGTCGCCGCTAACCAGTTGCTGATGCCGCCTATTTCCATGCCACTCAGCAAAATAGAGGTGAAAAACAGGCCGACGAATGTTGTCACCAGGGCGATGCCGCCTTCAAGTGCGGGCAGGCTTTTTTTGGATAACTTTAATATCAGTGGTTTCAGGATTATCTCAATTCCAGAGAACAACAGGGTTGCGAAAATAAAGGCGGTGATGCCGATTTTGAAACCCGGCAATAGTAACGCCGCGAGCAACAGGCCGGCTGCGTTTGCCAGCGTATAAAGAAGCGCGGAAATCAAAGTGTCTCGCATTTATGAATCTCTTGTGTAGTGCCGAGTTTAGAGCATAGCATGATTCGAGTGGCACATAGGGTGTCTAAAACCTCAGAGAAAACCTTTCAGTCTAAATCCCTGTTTTCCCTGTGAAGAGTATAATAAGCATTCAATCCATAAGCGCATACTTTAATAATGAATTTCAAGGTTCGGTTTTTAACAGTAGCAGGGGCGGCCTTGATGGCGGCTGTTTTGAGTTCTGCACAGGTTCAGGCACAGGCCTGGGAGTGGGCGAAGCGCCTTCCAATCAATCAGTATAGCCCCGAAGATATTAAAATTCTCAAGCAAAGCATGGCTGAAAACCTGGGCACGCTGGAAGATGGGGTATCAGGGGAGTGGAGCAATCCGGAAACGGGCCACGGCGGCTCAATTACGCCACTGACGACCGTACATCAAAATGGCAAACTGTGCCGACAAACAAAATTCACCATTAGCTCCGGTGGGCAGGAGAATGTGTCTGAGTTTTTCCTGTGTAAACAACCGGATGGTGTGTGGGCGGTTGAACAGCCCCTGGTGCAATAAGTCTTTCGAATTTCTGAATCCAAAAGGCTGAGATGCGTTCAAATAACCAGAAAGACGATAGACCGCCGATCACATAAACCACCCGCGTTTCGGCCCAATCCACCAGCTCTGGATGTTTGAATTTATGCAATAACCAGCCGAAAAGCAGTACGCTGCTTATGAAAAGAAGCTGGCCTATTTCGACCCCGTCACACTTGCTTCGGGCTTTTGTCACCCTGTTTGCTGCGCCGGTCGGTTAATCAAATTCCAGGCTTGATATGATTTGCCAATTTGGTGTGTGCTAAAATTACGCCCGGGATCCTGTTTACACAATAACCTAAGGAAATAGAATATGAAATGGTCATCGATAGCAGCATTCAGCCTGCTGTGCAGTGCAAGCCTGTCAACGTATGCGCAGGACGAAGAACTATTCCAGGCCTGTTTGATGGATACTCTGGCGCAAGCGGGTGCCAACGTGACCGCTGGTGAAATTCGAGCAATATGTGACCAAAAAGTAGGTGAAGAGAAGCTGAAAAAGAGCACTATAGTGCTGAAATCGAGCGATGCTGCCGCCAGCAAAAGATTTCGTGAGGAGGCGGCAAATGAAGAAGAAGCCTTTGTGATTACCCCGTTCATGCCTAATTATGTACTTTTAGGGGCGCACAATTTTTCCGACCCCAATGCGACACCTTATCAAATAGCCGCGGATGACCCGGATATTGAGCTGGACGATGTCGAGGTTAAGTTTCAACTCAGTCTTAAGGTTCCATTGGCCAGGGGCCTTATAGCTAACAACGGTGATTTGTATGCTGCGTATACCAATAGATCGTTTTGGCAGGCTTACAATACAGGGAGTTCATCCCCGTTTCGGGAGACAAATCATCAACCGGAAGCATGGATGCGATTTTACAGTGGCTGGAACGTGGCGGGCATGCACAATGTTTTAAACGATGTGGGTATCGTTCATCAATCAAACGGTCGGGGAGGGAATTTATCGCGCAGCTGGAACCGTATCTATGCGCGGTTTGTATTTGAGAAGGATAACCTGGCCTTTGCATTTCAACCCTGGTATCGAATCAAGGAAGATGAAGAAAAGGACAACAATCCGGATATTGAAGATTACCTGGGTAATTTTGAATTTGTTACAGCCTATAAGAAGGACAAACACGAATTCAGCCTGATGTTTCGTAATAACCTTAAATCGGAGGATAACCGCGGCGCGTTACAACTGGATTGGAGTTTCCCCATTCACTATCGCTTGAATGGTTATGTCCAGTGGTTCAACGGTTATGGCGAGAGCCTGATTGATTACGACCAGAATGTGAACAGCATTGGTATAGGAGTGAAACTAACAGACTGGTTGTAACCACAGGAACTATTCGCAAAAAACCCGAACTTTTTTAAGTGCAATCCTCTTCGGCTATACCAGGGGATTCTGCAATCACTCTGGTAATACCGCTAATACCGTCATCAACAAAATAACCATGTACTTATACGCTGTCCGGCCACCACGTAGAGAATGCAGGCACAAAAAAAGGGAGCATTGCTGCTCCCTAAAAACACCTGGATTGCTGTTGCAATAACATCAAACAAGTGCGGAGGAAACCACTAGCCGATACATGTTTTAATGGTTTAAGCCATGTATCTCAAATGATGGTGGTATTTAACCAGTTGCTTATGGAGCGGGCATTGATCCATGTCAATCGATGCGTAATTATTTAAAATAATGTAGGTACTCAATGCCTGAAGTGGCACGATACGCGGGAGGGGGCTTATTTGGTGAGCCTTAGGTACAGCATGGGCAGTTTGCGTGGCAATTGTTCGGCATCATGAATAACAACGTAGGATTGCTTGCCAAACAAATAGGGCAGGTAGTCTGAAGCGTGTTCATCTATGGTTACGCAAAAGGGGCGTAACCCCAGGCTTTCGGCTTCCAGCACTGCCATGCGCGTATCTTCTATTCCGTAACGGCCTTCGTATTTGTCCAGGTCGTTTGGTTTGCCGTCGGTGAGAATAAGCAGTAGTTTCTGAGCAGATGTTTCTTTTGTGAGCAGTGTGGTGGCGTAGCGGATTGCGGTACCCAAACGTGTGTAATACCCCGGTTTAATGGTGTCGATGCGCCCCCGAATCTCGCAGTTATAGCTATCGTCAAACTTTTTGATATTGTAAAAGCGTACATGATTCCGGTTGCGCGAGGAAAAACCGTGCAGCGCAAAACGGTCACCCGTGGTATTGAGCGCTTCGGAGAAAAGAAACAGGGCATCCCGAATGACGTCTATCACGCGTGATTCGTTATTTACGTAAGCGTCGGTTGAAAGCGAAAGGTCAGCGAGCAGCAGGCAGGACAGGTCGCGATGCGCATTTCGCACATCACGATAAACCGGCGTATCGCTTTGCACACGGCCGTGTTTTCGATCAGTGAGAAAATTAATATAGTTTTCAAGATCCAGTTCGCTGCCTTCGTTCTGGCGGCTGACCCAGGTGCGTTGCGGGCGTAAAACTTCAAACTGGCGGCGCACCTTGTGGGCGCTGGCGCGTAGTGTTTCTGGCAATTCGGTTGGTTCGACGTGGCGTGAGACCATTCCCTGAATCCGGCAATGATCTTTTTGCAAACGCTGTTGTTTGTAGTCCCATTCGTCTACGGGAATACCTTCACCAAGCATGATGTCGTCGTAAGCGCTGGCGGGCAGGTCGATGTCCAGTTTGATTTTGCCCGCAGTTGTCTCGCTATCTTGCGCAATACTGATGTTGTCCATGTCTTCGGCAGTACGCATCACATCGTCATCATCATCTTCGGTGCTGCTGCGGTCGACTTTAATGTGCTCCGCCCAGCTCCACAGGCTTTCCAGCCGAAATGACATCAGGCCGCCATCACCTTCCGGCATATCGGCTCGATTGGCCTGTTTGCGTTTTTTCTGGCCGGTTCTGTGTTTTTTGCTTTCGGCTGATTCGGGCTTATCCGGATCGGCTGGGGGTGACGTTGAATCCGGTACGTCCAATACAGGAGGGCGAGGGTGTAACCACAGTGGCACAGGTTTGGGTGGGTGTTTTGCCGCCAGGGTAAATACCGCAGCTTGCTCCGGTTTAAGCAATAGTTGCTGAATAATCTGTTCCTGATGCGCCTCAGCTTCGGGCAGGCTGTCAGGGGCCGGGCGCAGCTGTATATGGGCTTCAACCAGTTTTGTATAGCGTTGCTTTAACCCCGGCCAGGTAGCCAGTGTATGTAAGCTTCGCTGGCGGTTACTTTCCAGCCAGTTGTGCGGGTCGGCTCCAACTTCGATGGCTGAGATCGCCGTCAACCACTGATACAAATCCCGGTTTAACTGCTTTTCTGGGAACAATGCTATCTGGTCCGGCAGGCGCAAGGTCTCTTCATCGCGCCACGCCAGCTCAGTTTTTTTCCCCGAACCCGCGATGCGCTGTAGAATGCTGCGCCTTGAGGCATCATCGGTTTCCAGTGCGCGCTCAATTCGCAGGCCACCCTCACCGCCGAGCGCGCGAAAGAAGATAGCGGTCGTGTGGCGCACGTCGTCCAGCTCAACAGCGGCCTCCGGAAACTGTAAATCCGCTGCTTGGGTAATATAGCGATGCCATATTTTGCCGATGAATTCTTCCATTGTCTTAGGCTTCCATTACTTCAAGGTAGCCCAGCGGGCGATGTGATCCGGGAACAGGCAGGCGGCGATGATCATCGCGGGAATAACATAAAAATAAACCTGCATAAGGGTGCGTATCAACACATTCGCGGTTTTTAGCTCCATAAAGTAATCGACAATTATCCTGCCTTTGATCGCGAGCACCAGTGCCAATATCGAAATACTGCCGAGTCCCTGGGATTCCTGCTCCGCCATGAATGCACTGAATAACGTCAGGGCGATGAGTGCTATCCATAAGCGATTGACGATTTGTATCTGGTTCATCGGGTTTATCTAATGACGTAAAGCAGTGGAAAAATGGTGATCCAGGCAAGATCAATCATGTGCCAGTATACAGCGATATTAATAAGGCCTTCGTGCTCTGTACTGCTATAGGCACCGGAATTGATGCGGTAGATTACCCAGACGATGGCAGCGCTGCCCCAACCGACGTGCAGGAAATGGTTGAAGGTAATGTAATAGTACACCGCATAAAACAGGTTGGTTTCAACCGTAATGCCGTGTGTGGTATTCCAGCGGTATTCAAAGTACTTGACCACCAGGTAAATACCGCCCGAAATAGCAGCAGCCCACAACCAGCGTGCGCTGGCAACCGGCCTGTTGGCCCGCATGGCAATAACTGCCCGGATAACAAAAAAACTACTGCTCAGCATCACCAGCGTATTAATCGTGCCGGCCAGGGTATTGAGCTTTAAGGGGCCGCTTGCAAATATTTCAGGGTTGTGCACTTTGGCCAGAAAATAGACGATGAACATCACCGCAAATTCGCTCATCTCGGCCAGAATAGCGGCCCAGATCGCGAGGTTTCCGGGGACCTGGCCGGTTTTTATGTTCGCTTTTCGAGTGAGTATCGGTGCCTGTGCCTGCGTGATGGCCGTCATTTGTTTAGAGCCCCGGGCATCAACCCCCGGGTTTTATACCAGGCGACCGATTAAGGGATAACGTATTTCCTCATGTCTGATCGCTTTTGAAAGGGCATAAACACCGAGCCCCATGAACAAGGGTAATACCACGATACCGTACAGCTCGATCGCGAGAATAGCGGAACGCGAGAGCGGGACGTAGCCACCGGTGGACAGGATGAAAATATTGAGAATGATGAAGATGATGGTGGTCAGGCTGGCGGCAATCAGCGCCTGTTTGAGGTGGTTTTGAGCCAGGGGAGATGACTTTTTATAGCGGCGGACAAGCAACACCCATAGGGCAAGATAAAAAATGCCGCCGAAGATTACAAAAAGTACATTGGCCATGAAAAAGATCACGCCAAATATAGCTGTTCTGTCGCTTGCTGTATGCTCACTCACGGGTTCACCTCAACAATTTTTGCGCGCACGACTTCCATCAGCGCATCTACGGTTTCTTCGTCATCACTCAAAGGTTCAATAATAGCGGCACGACAGGCCTCAACAGGTCCAAAGCCGGAATTGATCAGGGTTGCGGCGTAGACCAGCAGGCGGGTTGACGCAGACTCCTCCAGGTCATGATCTTTGAGTACGCGCAAGGCATGGGCCAGTTCAATCAGCTGTTTTGAGGCGGCTTCATCGATGCCGGTTTCTTTCTGGATAATCGAGGTTTCCGTGGCGATGTCAGGATAGTTAAAACGCATGCCGACAAAACGTTGCCGGGTAGAAGGTTTCATCCCTTTTAACAGGTTTTGATAGCCGGGGTTATAGGATACCACCAGCATGAATTCGGGTGGTGCCTGCAGAAGTTCTCCGGTTCGCTCAATCGGAAGAAATCGCCGGTCATCCGATAAGGGATGCAGGACGACGGTGGTGTCTTTGCGAGCTTCGACCACTTCATCAAGATAACAAATTGCACCTTCACGAACAGCTTTGCTGAGCGGGCCATCGTGCCAGTAAGTTTCACCATCACCGATCAGATGTCGGCCGACCAGATCAGCGGCGGTCAGGTCATCGTGGCAGGCAACCGTATATAAAGGGCGGCCAAGTTTGGCAGCCATATGTTCGATAAAACGGGTTTTACCGCAACCGGTCGGGCCCTTGAGCAGCAGGGGGAGCTGGTTGTTGTACGCATGTTCAAACAACTCAACTTCGTTGTACTGGCTTTGATAAAAGGGAATAGTGCTCATGGTGGCATCAGTGTGTTAATTAGATCAATTCTTTTTCAGGACCCGGCGATATAGGCAATCGCGATTCCAATTGTAACAATTCCCAGCCAGCCATACATGATGCCTCTCCAGAGTATTGATACGCCGCGTAGCTCCATAAAGTCACGAATGATGAAGGTGCTCTTGATCAAAACAGTGAGAAGCAAAAACATCACCACACTTGTTCCCCCAGGCCCAAATTTCCCTAGCATATAGGTGGAAATGGTCATGATAATCATCAAAACCCACAGGGTGTTTACGTTATATAGTTTGCTCATGTTTTCAGCGAATAATATAAACAAGTGGAAACAAAATAATCCAGACCAGGTCTACCATGTGCCAGTATGATGCGCCGGTTTCAACGCCGGTATGTTCGAGCGCACTGTATTTGTTGTGTTTGGTTTTTACTAAAATCGCCACCAGAATGATCATGCCAAGGATGACGTGCAGATAGTGGAAAAAAGTAAGCGAGATATAAAAAAAATAAAACGTGTTTGTGTCCATCGATATGCCGATGGAAAACTTGTCATAAAATTCGATGGATTTTAAAACCAGAAAACCCGTGCCGGCTCCCAGAGAGGCTGTTAGCCAGTTCGTGCAAGATGACAAATTGTCTTCTTTTATTGCGTGCACCGCCTTAACCACGAAAAGACTTGCGGTAATGAGCAGCAGCGTATTGATTGCGCCAACTTCTCGATTCAAAGTATTTTGATACTGGTTAAACAGCTCTACATTTTGAGCGCGTACGACCGCGTAAATCAAAAAAAATATTCCAAATACCAGTAGTTCGGCAAATATAAATATCCAGATCGCAAAATCACCGGGCAGCAATTTCGGTTCAGAAGCATCAATAGCAGAATCTTTCATGAATTGTTCGATTTTAAACAGGGTATCCCCCGAACAGGTACGTACCAGTGCCCGGATCGGAGAGCGATAAATAGTGGGCATACCAGGGTGAAACAGGAAATCCTGCAAACCCGGATTCAGGGGAATTAAATTCACCCAGGGTGACCATAAACACTCTGACCATAAACAGTACTATCGCAGCGTTGATACTAATTTTGAGGCCAGTACCGCCTGAGCTACTTTAGTGGTAATTTTATCTGATGCCATGTTAGCCCCCGGCTTTCAAAGAAAAAATACCGCCGAAAACGGCGGTATTTTGATCTTTGAAGTGGACGGTTTTAGTGCTTATACACTTTCCACTTCCGGGCCTTTGACGAAAAAGCTGGCGATATACGCAAACAGTCCGCCAAGGAACACCAGTCCGGCACCTTCACGCATCCAGTAGAACATCTCGATCTTGTCCTGTGTAACCATAAAGGTCATCGGATCTTCGGAATAGCGTTGCAAATACACCTGCAGGATGCCAGCACCGGTCAGAAACAGAGTGATGAAGACCATAGAAACCGTCATCAGCCAGAACGACCACATCTCAAGCACCTGTGCTTTCTCATTGCCAGCCTTTTGGCCCCGCATGATCGGCATGGAGTAGGAGATCATGGTCAGTACCACCATTACATAGGCACCATAAAAAGCCATGTGACCGTGTGCTGCGGTGATCTGTGTTCCGTGAGTGTAGTAGTTAACCGGAGCCAGGGTGTGCAGAAAGCCCCATACGCCCGCACCCAAAAAGGCCATAACTGCTGTTCCCAGAGCCCACAAAGTTGCCGCTTTATTGGGATGATCACGGCGACGCTTGTTGACCACGTTGAAGGCAAACAAAGTCATCATGAAGAACGGAATCGGCTCAAGTGCTGAGAAGACTGAACCTAACCACTGCCAGTAATCCGGCGTACCGATCCAGAAGAAGTGGTGGCCGGTTCCGACCAGGCCGGTGATAAGCGCCATGGCGATGATAATGTACAGCCATTTCTCGATTACTTCGCGGTCAACGCCGGTAATTTTGATCAATACAAATGCCAGGATAGAGGCCATGATCAGCTCCCATACGCCTTCAACCCAAAGGTGCACAACAAACCACCAGAAGTATTTATCCAGAACCAGGTTGTCAGGGTTATAAAAAGAGAACAGGAAGAATACCGCCAGGCCGGTCAAACCGGTAAGCAATACCAGGTTGATAACCGTTTTACGCCCGGTCAGTATGGTCATGCCGATATTGAACAGGAAGGCCAGGGCAACAACAACAATGCCAATTTTGGTGATTGTCGGTTGCTCAAGGAATTCACGTCCCATGGTCGGTAGAAGGTCATTCATGGTGAGTTCTGCGAGCGTCGCATAAGGCACCAGCAAATAGCCCAGAATGGTCAGTGCGCCGGCAGCCAGAAAGATCCAGAACATGAGTTTGGCCAGCCAGGGGGCAAACAGCTCACGCTCAGATTCCTCAGGCACCAGATAATAGGCTGAACCCATAAAGCCAAACAGTAGCCATACGATCAACAGGTTGGTATGTACCATACGCGCCACGTTAAATGGAATTTCCGGAAACAGGAAATCACCCATGACATATTGCAGGCCCAGGACAACGCCAAACAGTATTTGCCCGACGAACAGGCCAATCGCGGCGATAAAATATAACTTCGCGATAGATTGTGATTGATATTTCATGATGATCTCCCCTTAACCTTGAATGTTTGGTGGCCAGTTTCTGGCGGTTTTTATTCCGTTAGAATACTTCAGGAATTGAGCAATTTGCTCGAGCTCTTCATCAGAAAAGTTAAACTGAGGCATGCTGCGACGGCCTGGGATACCCTCTTTCGGGCGGCTTTTGATAAAGATCTTGATTGCTTCTGTGCTTTCGCCGTAACGGGTATATACATTAGCCAGTTCCGGGGCAAAATAGGCGCCTTCACCGAGCAGGGTATGACAGCCAATACAGTCGTTTATTTCCCACAAGCGTTTCCCGGCCGCGACTTCTTCGGTCAGGTTTTGTGAGTTGTCCGTTTTGGGCAGGCCGCCAACCGTATCGACGGTTAAGCCGAGTAGTACTAAAAGGAAGAAAACGGCTCCTCCATAATAGATATTTCTCGCCATGCCCTTGGTAAAGGTTTCTCTCATGTCACATTCCTCAAAGGGTATAAATATTAATATTTAAAAATATTACCAAATACTTGAATAGAGGACTGTAATTCCGCACGTCAGAGGCGTCCTTGATGCGCATCAAGGACGGAAAAAAATACTGAAATATCCGGGTTAGCTTACTTCCTGACTAAACTTGTCCAGTCGGGCGGCAGCCAGAATATCATGAACAGGCAAAAAACCACCACGCAAATAAAGAACACAATGAAGCGTTTTCGTGGGGATTTGTGTGAGCCGGGCAGTATAGGGATGCCGCAATGCGGACAGGTCTGATCCTTTGTTTCGACTTCGCCACCACAATGGTTGCAGCCAGGTATGTTCACATTTATGTTTTTCCGCCGGAGATTTGCAGGGGTAGAAGTCCCCTGAGGTGCTGGCCAACCAGGCGCGGAATTATACTGAGACCCGGTCGTAATACCGCAGCCGATACAATAACCTGGTATGTGTTTCATCATTCTCAAATTCGGAGCGGTCATGCAGAACATTGTTGCAAATCAGGCCCTGTCCGGTTTGCAGGGTTCCGCGATAAATTTGAGGAGAATTCGAGTGCAGTAGTGCGCTTAGTTCATTCACGGCTGCGCGCACCATCGGGTCGTCTTTCCATATTATATTGCGCTTGCGTTCGGTAAAGCGCATGTACAAATTGCCCCCTTCATCGAGGTTAAAAACAGGGCAGCTTCGCTCAGGGCGCAGTGTTTCGCCGTCGACAATATTCGCCGGGATGGTAAAAGCATCGCTTTGTACCAGGGCTTTAATGTAGTCCGGATTTAGATCGCGCAGATGAATATAGGCCAGTTCGTGATCCAGCAGCGCATTCTCGCCCCCTTTAATTGCCGGCTCTACGCAGTGGAGCACCATGCCACGTATGCTTTGCTCGGGCGTATTGTAGTAACCATCTGTATGCCAGTGAATTGCACGAGTGGTATAGGGAATATAGCGCTTGTGGGCGGCATCATTTTTTACTTCAAGCTCGGTGATGCCCTCCTCATCGGCCCCCATATTATGATCCAGACGCTCCAGACCCAATTCACGGCCAAGGTTGCGAATTTCAGTTTTTTCATTTGGACGTGGCTGCGTACTGGCGTAGATCGCCATGTTGCAATCGCGCAGGCATGCTGAAAGCGCGGATTTTTCAGATTCGCTTAGCCTGTTTAAATCCTTGATTTCAACAATGATGGCTTCCAGGCCGGAAGGCAGCGTTGCGAGTTTATGTTCTCTCCACAGGCGATAGGCATCCGGGTCGTCCAGATTAAACGGTGATGGGCTTAGCGCGGAAAATTTCGATTTCATCGTCATGTTGTTTTCAGGCCTTACCGTTGCAGGTTTTGTTTAATGCCCCGAATACTGCCGGGCAGGCGGTCGACTAACGTGGGTGCAATATCAGCAATCTGCAGGGCTTTATGCATACAGGTATCGATTACACGAAAAGCGGGCAGGCTTTGCGGTTCAAGGCCGTCCAGAAAATTCTTAACGAATAGCCCCAGTTCTGTATCACCTTCGCTTTTCAACTGGCGGCGAAAGAACAGGGTATCCGCATCTTCTCTACGTGTGCCGAGCAGCAGAAAAGCGTAAACCTTACCACTGATGTGCAGATCAGCGGCGGGCTGGGCCTGGCCGGTATTCAAACAACCATTTTTCAGATAAATGTTGAAACTAAGTCCGGCGTCTTCAATGCTGATATTAATGGTTTTGTGTTGCAGGAAATCCAGCTCGCCCTCGCTGAGTGCTTCGCCAAACAATGTATTTAGTGCCCGCTTGATAACCGGATACTGAAACTGCCCGGGAACCATTTTCAGCGGCAGTCGAAATAAGGCGGGTAGATCAGGGTGAGTTTGCTGTGTACTATTCATGCTTATTACTAATACTAAGTGATTTATCGAAAGGAGTGCGGGTATTTTGGCCTGGCCGTAATTCGGGTTAAATCCCGAGTTCATCCCAAATCAGATCTACCCGTTTGTTAACGGCATCTGTCATCTGGATCGGCCTGCCCCAGTGCCGGCTGCTTTCTGCCGGCCATTTATGGGTGGCGTCAAAGCCGATTTTTGAGCCCAGTCCGGATACCGGGCTGGCAAAATCAAGGTAATCAACCGGTGTATTTTCAACCAGCATGGTATCACGTGCCGGATCCATACGTGTGGTCATAGCCCAGATCACTTCCTTCCAGTTGCGGATGTCGATGTCTTCATCGGTGACGATGACAAATTTTGTATAGGTAAACTGGCGCAAAAAAGACCAGACGGCAAACATGACCCGCCGCGCGTGTCCGGGGTAGCCTTTTTGAATGCTGATGACCGCTACCCGATAAGAACAGCCCTCGGGCGGCAAATAGAAATCTACAATTTCCGGAAACTGAGCCTGCAACAGGGGAATAAACATCTCGTTGAGTGCTGCGGCCAGGACCGAAGGCTCATCTTCCGGCGGGCGACCCATATAGGTGCCCTGGTATACGGGGTTCTGGCGATGGCTTATTTTTTCAATGGTAAATACCGGGAACTTCTCAACCGAGTTGTAGTAACCGGTATGATCACCAAAAGGGCCTTCCTCCAGCAATTCATCGGGTTCGATATACCCTTCCAGCACAATTTCGGCGCTGGCGGGCACCATCAACTCCGGGTGTAACAGGCCGGGCGTAACGCGGGTTTTGGCGCCGCGTAACAAACCCGCGAACTGAAACTCAGACAAGGTATCAGGTATCGGGCTGACCGCCGCAAGCGTGGTCGCCGGGTCTGCGCCGATGACGACGATGATCGGGAAGCGTTTGCCGGGGTGTTTTTGTGACCACTCGCGAAAATCTAGAGCGCCGCCGCGATGCGCCAGCCAGCGCATAATGACACGGTTTTTCCCAATCACCTGCTGGCGATATATGCCGATATTCTGGCGTGCTTTTTGCGGCCCTTTGGTGATCACCAGCCCAAAGCTGATAAGCGGGCCGGCATCTTCCGGCCAGCAGGTCTGGATCGGCAGCGCTGAGAGGTCGACATCTTCCTTGTCAATGATCACTTCGCGGCACAGCGGCTGTTCGACTACGCGCGGATTAACGTGTGCCAGCTGTCGAAACTTAGAAAATTTACCCGCCGCATCACCAAGACCGGTAGGTAATTCAGGGTTGCTTAGAAAGGCAAGTTGCTGACCAAATTCACGCAGTTCTGAGGTTTGCTGAAGGCCAATGGCACCCGCGATACGTTGTGGGCTGCCAAACAGGTTTCCCAGCAATGGAATCTCCCGGCCCCGGCTGGGATTTTCGAATAGCAGTGCCGGCCCGTTTTGTTTCAACGTACGGTGGCAAATCTCGGTAATCTCAAGCTTAGGATCAATGCTTGCCTGGATTCGTTTCAGCTCACCTTTGGATTCAAGGTCTGTCATAAACTCGCGCAAACTATGAAATGCGTCGGGATTATCCGTGTCCATCATTTTTGAAATGCGTTGTTGCAGGCGAGATTTAATCATTGTGCTGATGGGGTGTGGCTGGACATCCCTGCATTGCCGTGCCAGTAGCCGTTACTGGTACCGAAGGGGGCGTAGTTTTCCAGTTGTTGCTCAGCCTGATCCGGGTCAAGTGAGCCGTGCAGGCAATCGTGAAAAAGCTGGAGAACTTTTTCAGTAGACTGGGACTGCGGGCTGATTCTATAGATATCAACCTTTGGATGGTTGAGTTCGTGGATCAGCTGATGGGTCAGTGCGGATTGGGTCTGGATGCCATTTAGCACCAGAAAGGATGACTTTTCTCGGGTGGAGAGTTTCAAGCCATCGGGGTAATCCAGGCAGCGTAATTCACAATCATCTTTTGGTGTGTTGTGAGTACGTGCCGTATAACAACGTGCAGAATAAGCCAGTGGCAGGCGCCCCCAGGCAAATACTTCCGTCTCAACGGTTTCGGGGATAATAAATTCGTCCAGTACCGCGGCCGAATGTTCCACCGGCATGACCCAACGCTTCAGTCCCAGGGTTACCAGTTTATTTAAGGCACGCGTATTGTAGAGATTTAATGCCGGGCCACCCACAAAACCCTCGATTTGGGAATCACGGAAACGTTTCGACAGCATCTGTACTGCGGCGATATCATTGGCTTCTACGCGATAACCCGGATTATCACAGATTCGCTGCATGGCACCGAGCTCCGATGCTGCTTCGACCAGGGTCAGCGTGGACAGTACGACCTCTTTTCCAGCCGTTGTTAGCTTGTCAGCCAGTTGCAGCCAGTCGTCAGCAGTGAGGCTGCGCCGCTTGCTACAAATGGTTTCGCCCAGATAAACGATATCCACGGGGGTATCGGCGATGCGCGCGTAAAAATCGTAGAGGGTATCTTTAGCCCAAAAATAGGATACCGGTGCTAAAGACAGCCGGGCAGATGATTTATTGAGGCTCATTGCCAGGCCCGGTAGTAGGCGCCCAGAGTGGTCTGAGTACCTTCAGATAGTGCGGCAAGCCCCTCCAGCCAGGTTTCATCCGGGCTAAAGGTATCCGGACTGGCCAAACAGGCATCAATGGCGGCGCGCATGATTTGCGTAACTTTTGCGACATAAGCCGGGCTGCGCTGGCGCCCTTCGATTTTGATTGCGCTGACGCCAATACGATTAAGGTCTGCCAGGATCGGCAGGGTATTCAGGCTGGTGGGTTCTTCAATCGCATATCCGGTTTTACCATTCACTTCAAAGCGACCCTTGCAGATGGTCGGATATCCCAGGCCTTCT
>JAAELZ010000502.1 GCA_024226105.1 Pseudomonadota bacterium
ATACCCATTGCGGCTGGCCTGGGCGATCACCATCCACAAGAGCCAGGGCTTGACCTTTGAACGCGCCATCATAGACGCTAATGCCGCGTTTTCCCACGGTCAGGTCTATGTGGCGTTGAGCCGTTGCAAGACATTCGAAGGTATGGTGCTGAGTACACCGATTTCACAGAGCGCCGTCAGAACGGACAACACGATAGCGCAATTTGTAACACATGCCAGCCAAAATCAGCCGACTCAGGAACAACTGGACAACGCCAAAATCCTATACCAACAAAAACTGATGCTGGAGTGTTTCGATTACCAATACCTGCACATGAATCTCACAAAACTCATCCGGGTGTTGCATGACAACAGCCATCTGATCCAATTTTCCGGCATGGAAACCGTCGAAAATATGCAAAGGCGGGCTTTTGAAGAGATCATCACCGTTGGTGAAAAATTCAAGCGCCAGATGCAATCATTGTTCAACGCCAAAATGCCGGAAGATGATGCCCACCTGCAAGAGCGGGTGCAAAAAGCGGCAAACTATTTTAGCGGCAAACTGAAACCGGGATTAATTGAATGGGCATCCTCCTTTAGCTTTGACACAGACAACAAACAGGCCGGAAAACAGATAAACAAGGCCCTTGAATTCCTGCGGCATACACTACTCATAAAGGCGGCCGGTCTGGAAAGCTGCCGTGAAGGCTTTTCAAACGGAGCCTACCTGAATGCGCTCGCCACCGTGGAAATTGGTTTCAAGTCGAAAACACCGGCAAAAAAGCCGGCGCCTGGTTATATTGATTCGGATGTCGAACACCCGGAGTTGTTCAATGCGCTAAGAGAGTGGCGTGCGGAACAGGCGGCGGAAGAGGAGGTAGAACATTACCGGGTCCTGCACCAAAAGGTACTGATCCGGATTGCCACTGTTTTGCCCGACACGGTGGAATCGTTGTTGCAAATCAAGGGAATCGGGAAACGCATTGCTGAAAAACATGGCGCGCGGTTGACCGCCATGGTTGCCGAATATTGCCGTGAACACCAAATCAAACCCCAACCGTCACCTACACCTACACCAAAAGAGGTTGTCGAGAAACGGGAAAAACCGGACACCAAACGGATAAGCTATGAGAGCTATACGCAAGGTAAAAACATCAAGGAGATTGCCGCTGAAAGAGGGCTTGCCACAAATACCATCGAAGGCCATCTG
>JAAELZ010000503.1 GCA_024226105.1 Pseudomonadota bacterium
AGAACCGGTGAAAGTTTCCGCCACGGTAAACGGCTGAGACAGGAAGCGCTGAATCTTACGCGCCCGACCCACGTCGAGTTTGTCTTCTTCCGACAGTTCGTCCATACCGAGGATTGCAATGATGTCCTGCAACTCTTTGTAGCGCTGCAGGATGCCCTGCACTTCACGTGCTGTATTGTAGTGATCTTCGCCGATAACCAAAGGATCGAGTACGCGTGAAGTTGAATCCAGTGGATCCACCGCGGGATAGATACCCAGTTCCGCGATTTGGCGCGACAGTACCAGCGTTGCATCAAGGTGAGCAAAGGTGGTGGCTGGCGAGGGGTCGGTCAAATCATCCGCAGGAACGTATACCGCCTGGAATGAAGTGATTGAACCTTTGTTGGTTGAAGTAATACGCTCCTGGAGCTGCCCCATTTCATCCGCCAGTGTCGGCTGATAACCTACCGCTGAAGGCATACGCCCCAGCAGGGCTGATACTTCTGTTCCCGCCAGCGTATAACGATAAATATTATCGATAAACAGCAATACATCCCGGCCTTCATCACGGAAGTATTCCGCCATAGTTAAACCAGTCAGCGCCACGCGCAAACGGTTTCCGGGAGGCTCATTCATCTGGCCGTAGACCAGTGCCACTTTGTCGATTACGCCGGCTTCTGTCATTTCATGATAGAAATCGTTACCTTCACGAGTACGTTCCCCAACCCCCGCAAATACGGACAGGCCTTCGTGCGCAGACGCAATATTGTTGATCAACTCCATCAGCGTAACGGTTTTACCAACACCCGCACCCCCGAATAAACCAATTTTGCCGCCTTTGGCAATGGGCATGATCAGATCGATAACCTTGATACCGGTTTCCAGCAAATCAACGCTGGAAGCCTGCTCTTCATAGGAAGGTGCCGCACGGTGAATCGGCATTTTTTCCTCGGCTTCGACCGGCCCAACTTCGTCGATCGGGCGACCCAGAACATCCATAACGCGGCCTAGTGTTGCCTGACCAACGGGCACCTGAATCGGCGCGCCGGTATTTGAAACCTCCAAACCACGTCGCAGGCCTTCAGATGCACCCATCGCGATACAGCGCGCGATGCCATCACCCATTTGCTGCTGAACTTCGAGCGTCAATCCGCTATCCGTCACCATCAGGGCATCATAAACTTTTGGGATCACGTCACGTGGAAACTGTACGTCCACGACCGCGCCGATTACTTCAACAATATTTCCGGAACTCATAGCTCGAAAATTCCTCGTATAAAAAATAAAATTCTTAACATAGTTTCTACAGGGCTGCCCTAAACCGCAGCGGCACCTGCAACAATTTCAGACAATTCCTGGGTGATCGCTGTCTGGCGTGCTTTGTTGTAAATCAACTCAAGATCGCCAATCAGATCGCCCGCATTGTCGGTGGCTGCTTTCATCGCTACCATCCGCGCCGATTGCTCACACGCCGAATTCTCAGCAACCGCTTTGTACACCAATGATTCGATGTAACGATTCATGGTTTCATCAACCGTTTCTTTCGCATCCGGCTCATAAATATAGTCCCAGTGATGCTTACGCTCTTCTTCAGCAATATTTTCAGCCGGGATCAGTTGAACAGCCTGGGGACTTTGCGTCATGGTATTGACAAACTCATTGCTAACCACATACAGGCGGTCAATATCCCCGTCCATATAGCTGTTCATCATCACCTTGATCGCGCCGACAATTTCCTCAAGCTGAGGGGCATCACCCAGGTGCGTTGCCTCTGACACAATTCTCGCACCAAAGCGCTTGAAGAATGCCAGGGCCTTACTACCAATAATAGCGATATCAACTTCAGCACCTTTATCGTTCCAGGCGCTCATTTCTTTGAGTACTTTTCGAAATACGTTGATATTCAGGCCACCGCATAAACCACGATCACTGGAAACAATAATATACCCGACGCGTTTCACATCCCGCTCAATCAGATAGGGATGCTTATACTCAGAGTGCGCCTGCGCCATATGCGTAACCACGCTTTTAATTTTTTCAGCGTACGGGCGCGCAGACTCCATCCGTTCCTTGGCACGACGCATCTTACTCGCGGCAACCATTTCCATCGCCTTGGTAATCTTGCGTGTATTCTGGATACTCCTGATCTGAGTCCGTATTTCTTTAGCACCAGCCATTATATTTCTCGATTATGGTTTAGAAAGGGCCAATAAAAACTAGACACTGCCGTTCTTTTTGAAGTCATCCAGCGCAGCGGCGAGGCTGGCGGCGACATCGTCATTGTAGACAGGGTTTTCGTTGATTGAGTCCATCATGTCTGAGAAATTAGAGCCGATATAAGACTGCATCGCCGCTTCCCATTTGACTACGTCCTTAACCTCGACTTCGTCAAAATAACCTTCGTTGACCGCATATAAAGACAGCGCCATCTGCGCAACCGACATCGGCGCGTATTGTGCCTGCTTCATCAGTTCAACCGCACGCTCACCGAGTGACAACTGGGCACGCGTTGCGTCGTCCAGATCCGATGCAAACTGCGAGAATGCAGCCAGCTCACGATATTGCGCCAGTGCCAGACGAATACCACCGCCAAGCTTCTTGATGATGCCGGTTTGTGCTGCACCCCCCACACGCGATACCGATAAACCCGCGTTAATCGCCGGGCGAATACCCGCGTTGAACAAATCGGTTTCAAGGAATATCTGGCCATCAGTGATCGAGATAACATTGGTTGGTACGAATGCCGATACGTCACCCGCCTGGGTTTCGATAATCGGTAACGCGGTCAGTGATCCGGTTTGGCCCTTCACTTTGCCGTCGGTCAGTTTTTCGACTTCGGCAGCATTGATGCGCGCAGCACGTTCCAGTAAACGCGAGTGTAAATAGAATACATCGCCCGGATATGCTTCACGTCCCGGCGGACGTTTCAATAGCAAAGATACCTGACGATAGGCCCAGGCCTGTTTGGTCAGATCATCATAAATGATCAGTGCATCTTCACCTTTATCACGAAAATATTCGCCCATGGTGCAGCCGGAATATGGTGCAATAAACTGTTCCGCCGCCGAGTTGGAGGCCGAAGCTGCCACCACAATGGTATGCTCCATTGCACCATGTTCTTCAAGTTTGCGTACCACACTGGCAACACTGGAAGCTTTCTGACCAATCGCGACGTAGATACATTTAATTCCGGTGCCTTTCTGATTGATAATCGCATCGATCGCAACCGCTGTCTTGCCGGTTTGACGGTCACCGATAATCAATTCACGCTGACCGCGTCCAATCGGCACCATCGAATCGATTGACTTGAGGCCGATTTGTACCGGCTGATCAACCGACTGTCTGGCGATTACGCCAGGAGCTACTTTTTCAATCGGAGAAGCACCCTGATATTCCACAGGGCCCTTGCCGTCGATTGGTTGACCCAATGCATCGACCACGCGCCCAAGCAAGCCTTCACCGACCGGTACTTCAAGTATGCGACCGGTACATTTAACCGTATCGCCTTCTGATAAATGCTTGTAATCACCCAGCACTACCGCACCGACTGAATCCTGCTCCAGGTTAAGCGCCAGGCCATAGGAGATC
>JAAELZ010000504.1 GCA_024226105.1 Pseudomonadota bacterium
GAAAAACTCGCGACCTTTGGCGTACCAGTCACGCATTTCTTCGCTCGAATAATCTACGTTCAAAGGTTCGCCATTCGCCTGTGATTTATATGCAATAGTTAAGCGAGCCATCTTCTGGCCGGCATATTTTTCTTTTTCACCGCCGTTTGCAACGATGCAGGCATTGATGTCCCCGGCGATGGTATGCAGCTTGCCACCATCATCAACGTAAGGATATTCATTGCCGGCAGGGCTGCCTTCAAAGCATGACTCGAATGTTTTACCATTTGCAAAGGGCGTGCCCCATTCTTCATTGGCCTTGTCGACCCATTCTTCATAGGGCGGGAATTCCATCAGCATTTCCCAGTTTGCACGACGATCAGCATATTGAGGCAATACGTTGACACCGTCCGTATAATCTTCCAGCGCGACGCCTGGAAATCTCTTGGCGAAGTAGGCTCGAAATTCTGCAATATCCGCTTTTACTTCGTCGACTGACGGTGCTGCAACACTAATTGTTGCGGTGGCCATCAGGCTGCCTGCTAGCAGGCTTGTTATAAGTTTTTTCATGAGTATTTTCTCCTCCAGATTTTTGGCTTGAAATAAGGCAAGCGGCATAGCTCGCCTCTCTCACTTAATATGTTATTTAACGGTGGCTTCGGCAGATTCGCCGCCATCCTGGTTATCAACCCAGCTCACGGTAACCTTGTCACCGGCCTTGAGGCCAGACAGACTGGTACCAATTAGCGGGTTGGCTGATACGCCCTGGCTCAACGAAGCTTCGACGACGTTAGTGCCGTTAACCGAAAAGTTCATTGTAGTGATGTAATGAGCCGGAATGACCTTGCCGGTTTTTTTATCCTTTCGGTTGCCGGTTTCCATGGGGTGCTTTGCCAGCACCAGCACGTCGTGGCCGTTGGACTTCTTCTTAAGTTTGATTTTGGTTGTCATGTTTCTAATACCTAATATGTGTTCAAAAAATTATCTGTTCTGTTTCAGGAGCGGCAATAAACCTAGCCGCCACAGCCACCAACAGTAACTTTAACTTCCTGGCCCGCCTTGATAACGCCGCCAGCGGTCCTGGCGTATGCCACGACATTTGAAGATTTACCCATTTTGATTCGCCCGCTCAGTACGCCGTTTGCGCCAGCGCCCAGAGTAGCAGCCAGAACCAGTGGCTTGGGGTTGCCTTCCACTATGATCGCAATCGCTTCAGCAGCGACACTGGTAGAAACCTTGATAGGAACCACCGCGCCATTTTCCGCCTGAACAGGTGCTTTAAGCTTAATGTCACCGCTGTCGGATGCGTCGCTAGAGCCTAATATGCCATTTACGGCAGCCATAGCATCATCTGCATCAAATGCGGCGGCAGGGTAATCGGCCAGTACAGATGTAGGATGTAGTAATCCGGCACTTGCGGCGATTGTAAGTGTGCTGGTTGCAATAGAGCCTTTAAGAAAACTTCTACGTTTCATTTATAGTTACCTCGAAAAATCGTGTTCAATAGACGGGCTATTGGGGGTTAAAGTGTGTACAAAAAGTCGATAATATCGTCGATTTGTTTGTCATTCAGAAGACCAAAAGTACCGAATGGAGGCATCATGGTTTTATCATTATTCTCACGTGCGTCGTAGATTTGAGCGCGTAATGTGCTTTTATCGGGGAAGCGTGATTTCATCGAAACCAGGGGAGGCGCTGCATTTCCACCCGGCGGAAAACCTTCGGGCCAATTCGGCGTTACCATGACGTGGCATGCCAGGCAATTACCTTTGCGGCGATCTACGGCCGTACACCAGCCTGCCAATTCTGAGCTTTTATTCTCAATCTTTGAGCAAGCTTTGTCCGTTGGCAGTGTGTCTCCAGCACTCGCAGTAGTAAGGGTTGCGCTGGCGCTGAACAAAAGCGCTGCACCGAATAGTGAAACAATGCGGTTTAATCGCATGGGCCAAATCCTCCAGTTAAAATTTGTTGATTAATTTATAGTGGCGTCGTACGAGAACAAATATCCAACACAGCGCGGAGGTTCGTCCACTGATGCCTGGCATTAAATCTGCCGGCAAACAGCGAGTGATTTCCCCATTTACTGGTTGACATAGGTCAATCACGACGCCTATGACTAAAGTTTATAATTAAATATCTGCTTGCATTAGGGTGGAACTTTTAAATATACGCAAGCAATACATATCACTTTGCGCCAAGCATAGCCAAAAAGTAAGTTGTTCGCAAATAAATATAACTAATTGCGGCAGGGGTACATTGAATGATTACTCTTTCCGGCCAGTCTACAAATCGAAATTGTCCAGCTGGCGTTTTTCTTCTTCTAACTTTTTGATCAGTCCATCAATGCTGGCAGTCAGGTATTC
>JAAELZ010000505.1 GCA_024226105.1 Pseudomonadota bacterium
GGTTTTATCGTACCGTTTGTACTGGGCTTTACAATCAGTCGCTGGCTATTTGAGCTGCCTCTGATGGTGTCGCTGTTTGTTGGCGGAACCTTAACCGCGACCAGTATCGGTGTCACCATGCGGGTATTGTCTGACTTAAAACTCAGATCAGCCAGGGAAGGACAGATTGTGCTGGGTGCCGCGGTTATTGATGATATTCTGGGTGTTATTGTGCTGGCGTTGCTGTACGAGTTCTCGGTACAGGGCAGCGTCAGTTTTGCGAATGCCAGCCGGGTACTGCTATTTATTACCCTGTTCCTGGTGATCGCGCCGCTGGCGGCAAAATCAATTTCTTTGCTTATTCACCAACTGCATAAAAATGAAACCATCCCGGGCCTTATTCCAACCACTATCGTTTCACTGGTATTGTTTTTTGCCTGGCTGGCGCACGCGATTGGCGCGCCCGAACTGCTGGGGGGCTTTGCCGCCGGGCTGGCGCTGTCACGACGTTTTTTCCTGCCCTTTGGAGTTGCCCTGCATACGGATTCCGTGTTCGCAGAAAGCATTGAGACTCAGATGCGGCCTATTATCCAGCTGTTTACACCGATCTTTTTTGTCATGGTCGGCCTGTCGCTGAGCCTGCATGAGATTGACTGGTCATCGCCTTTTATCTGGGGTTTCTCGGCGGTGTTTTTTACGGTTGCGGTGGTGAGTAAATATGCCGGGGTGATATTCCTTAATGAATCATGGGCCACCCGCGGGGCAATCGGTATGGCGATGGTGCCGCGTGGTGAAGTGGGGCTTATATTCGCTGAACTGGGTCGGTTAACCGGCGTGCTCAACAACGAAATTCACGCCGGCATGGTCATCGTTATTATGCTGACAACATTGCTGGCACCGCTCTGGATGAAGTTCTATTACAGCCGTTTCGGGCACTCTATCCATAATACGTAAATGGGTTTAAGATGGCCATCCATGATACCTAAAAAGGTGCCCAGGGGCACCTCTGAGTGTCTGGGTGTGCCAAATTAAGATCAGAAATATTCAAAATCAAGGCGCAATCTGCACGTAATAGCAAGCTATTGCGAAGGATTGGAA
>JAAELZ010000506.1 GCA_024226105.1 Pseudomonadota bacterium
AACGGGTAGATATCGCGTGCCTCGTTCGGAGTCAGTAAGTTCATTTCAAACCCGACCGCCTGTGCCGCAGAGTAGGATTTTAGCAATTCCTTCCAGCGATCTTCGGATTGCGCAATGCGCAAACTCCCCACGCGTTGCCAGCCCGTTTCCTGTCCGGTATCTTTCGCCAGTCTGTCGAACAATTTGACGCTGTCGCTCATCAGGCTCATGAGGTTTTGTTGTGAGCGGAATTGGCCAACCAGGCCCGCAGCGTGCCAGGTAGCGCCATCGGTCAGCTTTGATTTCTCCAGTAATATCACATCCTTCTCACCTGACAGGGTCAGGTGGTACGCAATACTGGTGCCTATCACGCCCCCGCCGATGATGACGATTCGCGCGCTGCCTGGAAGGGATTTATTCATCATACTTACAGCCGGGTTGTTTCCAAATTATTAAGGGTTCTTCTGGCGACGGCGATTAGTGCGCCGCCCGCGTGTGGCGATAGCACCTCCAACATCAAGACGCTGCCAGCCTTCCTGTAGTCTGGCGTCACCCGCGACCATTCCCTCGAACTGAGCACGAATACGCGCATCAACATCGGGATCAAGTGCAGCTGAGTTTGGCATTGACAGGATATCAAATGCCTTGTTCATGGCCCGCTGGTGAATGGTCGAACTGCCTTCGAGCTCCCACTGTTCCCGTAGTTTCCTGTCTGCGAGTTCAGACATGAAGGTCGAGGTGTGCATGCGCTCAAGTGTGGCGGGGTTATCTGCGAACATACCGCCCGGCCCGGTATCTTTAATTTCCTGCACCGAGGCGCTCTCTTTTGAGAAGCCAAAACCCTGGCGCACGCGTTTGATCATCCTGGCGATTTCATTATCAATAACCGCCTGACCAAAATCGAACGACATCAGTGCATCCTGCAGCCCCCCCATGACAATAAAATCTGCGCCGGACATCGCCCCCATCAAGGGTGACATGCCCTTTTCAAAGCCTGATTGCGCATCGGCTACTTTGGAATTGGTCAGCCCCAGGTACCCACCCGCAGGAACATTATAAAAACGCGCCATCTGGCAAACTGCGGAATTCATCATACCAATTTCAATCGCACCCGGAGCGTAAGCGCCATCGCGCATATCCGCAAACACCGGTAGAAAATTGTAAATCTGTTCTGTACCCGCTTTGGACATCTGAGCCAACACGGCCGCGGCGAGCCATTCGGCGTTCATAATGACCAGCATGCCGGACAAGGTAAGGGGGGTGCTAAGGCCACCCATCGGCGCGATGGTACCGTAGGCCGTGATACCATTTTCAGCAAAGTACATCAGGGTATCGGTGCTATCGAAATCCATAGTCAGGGGCGAGACAATTGCACAGTACCCGAAATTAATAAAGGGGCGCTCCCAAAAAGCCTCTTTTGAACCCGCTATGAGTTCGCCCAGTTTAATTACCTGCGTAGCCTCGCCAATATTGTAGACGGAGGTTCGACAGGGTTTGACACAGTTCTTCAGTGCCGCATAAAAACGTGTCAGGCTGAACTGATCTTTGGGCGCGTCATCGGCCAGGGTTGAAATCGAAAACAGATCAAAGCCCTCAAGCTCATTGACCAGGTGCGCGATACGCGCAATATCATCCGAAGTTGAACGGCGAGTTATACCACTGACCGGGTCAACAATATCCGGTGCTGAACTCGCGGTAGCGATAACCGGAAGTTTTCTCGGAAACGTGATGTCAAATGCCGGGTCGCGCCCCCGCAAAGTGATCGATGGAGGAACCAGTGCCCGGTATTTCTCAGTAACCGCTGCGGGTAAACGCACCATCTCTGTCTCGTGGTCAACGATGGCGCCATGCTCAGCAAACCGCCTCCGGGCTTTTTGGTTGCGAACTACAAGCCCCACTTCCTCAAGAATCTCAAGCGAAGCGTCGTGAACATAATGAATATCGTCTTCTGTAAGGTAAGAAAAATAGTTCATTGAAACAGCATCCAGACGGTGTGAATATTGTGAAAACTCTAGGGTCAAAATCAGCTTGCGTCAAACAATCATTGCTGCCATCATGCATAAGCCCAGCTTATACGTAAATATGCAATGAAACGCCCACGACTGGATATTTTGAGAACCTTTGAAGTGGCCGGCCGCCGCTTAAGTTTTTCGCTTGCCGCAGATGATCTAAATATCTCCCAGGCCGCTGTCAGTCAGCAAATACGCCAACTGGAGGCCTATTTGAACACGCCGCTGTTTGTGCGGCACCATCGTAGATTATCGTTAACCAGCACCGGCCAGGCTTATCTGGACGGCGTGCACGAAGCGCTGGATCGTCTCGATTCGATTACTGATCAACTGTTTCCCGGCCGCCAGCACCAGGCCGTGACACTACACTGCACGTCAAGCGTTGCAACACTCTGGCTGGCACCACAGCTCAAATCGTTTCAGCAAGCTTATCCGAATATTGATTTACGCATCAATACCCTCGACCTGCCGCATGAAGATCGCCGCTCAGCCAGAGCGGATCTGGAAATTTTTACCGCTGGAGTCGTCACTAAAGAAACGCATACGGCGAAACTATTAACTTCTACCATTGTACCGGTTTGTTCCGCTAAATTATTCTCAGGGGGGAAGCGGCTCGACAAACCAGCTGATGTACTAAACCATAAACTGATCCACGTGCTTGGCTACGACGACGACTGGCATCGATGGTTTCGAAAATATCAGCTAAACGATATCAGTGTACCGCACGGCCTGTCGGTAGACAGTTCGCTGATCGCTATTGAGGCCGTACAACGGGGTGACGGCATCATGCTGGGAAGGCGTCCGTTTATCGACCGGCATTTAAAGTCCGGGGAACTGGTGGAGGTTTTCAAAAAGCCCTTTCACCTGTACTCAGATTACTACCTGCGAAAACCGCCACAAATTGCCGGGCAGCCTGCAAGTTCAAGAGTGGCCGCCTGGTTGACGGACCTGGTTCCCTAAAACCTGTAACAAACCATTAAACACTAGCGTGACCATCATTGTGATAACTGGAGCGATGCAACGCCATTCTGATCTGCCTCACGAACAACAAAGTTCATTTCTCAGAACTAATTCTCAGTAATGAGCCAATCGAAGAATCGGTCAATAGATACAGGTAACCATCCGGCCCCTGCACGACATCGCGTATACGCCCGTACTCATCGTTTAGCAGACGCTCTTCCCCGATAATTTCGTTGCCCCTGAGTTCCAGCCTGACCAGCAGGCCAAATTTGAGTGATCCGACAAATAGATTACCCTTCCAGGCAGGCAAATCGTCACCCGTATAAAACGCCATGCCTGAGGGCGCGATGGAAGGCACCCATTTGTAATTTGGTTGCTGCATACCCTGTTTGTGTGTGCCTTCACATATTTTAGTACCAATTCCGTAATTGACGCCGTAGGTGATCACCGGCCAACCATAATTAATGCCCGGTTGCATAATATTGATTTCATCGCCACCTTGCGGCCCGTGTTCATGGGTCCATATTTGCTGCGTATCGGGGTGCAGGGCCATGCCCTGCATATTGCGATTTCCATAGGTGTAAATCTCGGGTTTTACATCCTGGTGGCCAGCAAAAGGATTATCTGATGGAATCGAACCATCGTCCCTTATACGGATTAACGAACCCAGGTGATTCTCAAGCTGCTGAGAGGGGTGCTTCTGACACAGAGAAGGTTTAAATCCTCGATCTCCCAATGAGATATACAAGGTTTTATCCGGCGCAAACAGCAAACGCGAACCAAAATGGCGCCCCCCCTTCGTTTTTGGTAAGGCCCTGAAAATCGTTTCCACATTATGCAAAGACATACCCTGTAATCGGCCACGCAACACTTCGGTACTTGCCCGGCCATTTTGCAGCCCCGCATACGACAGATACACCCGTTGATTGCTTGCGAAATCCGGATGCAGTGCAATTCCCAGCAAGCCCCCCTGCCCAACTTCCTCAATTTCAGGCAACCCCCCTATCGCCTGATCAAGCAGCTCCCCCTTGCTGATTATTCTCAAATGGCCACCGCGTTCCGTCACCAGAATATCTCCGTCCGGCATAAAAGCCATCCCCCAGGGGTGCTCAAGGCCTTTTACCATCTCGGTCACAACGAATTTATGCTTATCAGACTTAAACACCCTGCTTTGGGCGTATAGTGTTCCCTGATGCAGCGCCAGTGAAAAGACCAGGCCACCCATTAAAATGGTTACAAATCGCGAGAGAAATCCTGTATCTAAATTCACTTAAACTGCACCGAAGCTTTCGTGGACTCATACTATCTCGATTGCCGGTAGATTAATACCGGTATAATGCCGGGCCTGGACAGCACTTTATATACAAATGAAGCAAAATGGAGTGAGATCGACTAAATGACAAATCACAATAACCCTCGACTGGAGCAACCGGCGTTATGGGGCGGATACACTCGCGAGGGTAGCCCCAATGCCGTGTTTGATTGCTATTTTCAGCGCGCCAGCAATGACCCCGATGTGCCGCAGTTATGGGCCTATACCGGGGAGCTTTCGTATGCGCCCGAGGGCAAGATTCAGCTACATGTTAATACCACTGCCCCGACCTACGATGTCCTGATTTATCGCGACGGCATTAAACGGCAGGTTGTTTTTAAACGCCAAAGTGTGCAGGGGGTATTTAACCTGACACCCGCAGATTGCTCGATCATGGGTTGCGATTGGCCGGTCAGTGTGGAAATTCCGATAAATCCGGCATGGGCCTCTGGCGGCTACATCGTTGAACTAAGTGCTGTAGCGCCGGATGGAAGCACGTTAAATTACCAGCACGTATTTTTACTGCGCCCATCTGCTTCAGCGAGCAGGCGAGGCAGGTTGTTGCTGGTGGCCGCAACCGGCACCTGGACAGCATACAATGACTGGGGCGGATCAAACCATTATGAGGGCCTTAGCGGAGCATCTGGCGATCAGTTTTCACCGGTACTAAGCCTGGATCGCCCCTTTGCGCGCGGTTTTGTGAAACTTCCCGCCGACGCACCACGCATTCCCTTGCGCGAGCCACCGGAAATGGGCACCAGAATTCGCTATCCGCATATGGAGTGGGCCTATGACAACGGGTTCTCCAAAAAATGCGCCTCGGCGGGCTGGGCCAGTTTTGAACGACACTATTTTCACTGGCTGGAGAACGAGGGATATGCGGTTGATATCATTGCCCAGCATGACCTTCAATTTCATCCCGAAATCATCGATGCTTATGACTGCCTGACCTTTATCGGCCACGACGAATACTGGTCCTGGGAAATGCGTGACACCATCGATGACTATGTGGAGCAAGGCGGAAATATCGCCCGGTTTGCCGGTAATTTTCTGTGGCAAACCAGAGTGGAAGATTTGGGCCATACACAGATTTGTTACAAATACATTGCCAGGGAAGAAGACCCTGTTAATAAAACCAGCCAGCCAAATCGCTCGACCATCTGCTGGGATGCACCTGAGACAGGCCGCCCCGGCGCACAAACGTTCGGCTTAAGCGGAACACAGGGTCTTTATGCCGGCTGGGGCGGCTGTACCCCTCGTGGAGCCGGGGGATTTACCATCTATCGGCCCGAACACTGGGCCTTCGCCAATTGCGATATTTACTATGGAGATGTGTTGGGCGCGGCTTCGCGGATATTGGGCTATGAGGTGGATGGCGTTGATCACATCATTAAAGACGGTTTGCCATTTGCGACGGGAAGCGATGGTGCGCCGGAGAATTTACTGATCCTTGCGCTCGGCCTGGCAACGGTATTTGAGGCGGATCATGGCAATAGTGATAAGCTTTTCATTGGCGCGGACGATGCCGAATTTGTAGCCCGCACCATCTGTGGG
>JAAELZ010000507.1 GCA_024226105.1 Pseudomonadota bacterium
ATGATCTTCATCTATCGATTACTGGAACATAAAAGCAAATCCCCCTCTATCCCCCTTTGTTAAAGGGGGAGGTTTCCATAGTTGGAGCCGGGACTTTCCTCTGAAAGCGCCCCTCTTTGAAAAAGAGGGGCTGGGGGAGATTTGCGAAAATCAAATATGATCAACAACTATCGATCACTGGCACATAAAAGCAAATCCCCCTCTATCCCCCTTTGTTAAAGGGGGAGGTTTCTATAGTTGGAGCCGGGGATTTCCTCTGAAAGCTCCCCTCTTTGAAAAAGAGGGGCTGGGGGAGATTTGCGAAAATCAGATATGATTAACAACTATCGATCACTGGCACTAAAAGCAAATCCCCCTCTATCCCCCTTTGTTAAAGTGGGAGGTTTCCAGGCTTCTCGCCTTTCAATGTAGAAATCTCATCACGAATTTCATTTGAATAAACTGCCCCTGCGTTTACAATAGCCTGCTCAACCATTTATGGCGAAACACACCGTGTCAGAAAGAACCGCGCGCGTAGAGCGCAACACCAATGAAACCCGGATTAGCGTCGAACTTAATCTCGATGGCTCGGGCCAGGCTCACTTTGAAACTGGCGTGCCGTTTCTGGATCATATGCTGGACCAGATTGCGCGCCACGGCCTGATCGACCTCAACATCAAGGCCAAAGGTGATTTGGAAATTGACGCGCACCACACGGTAGAAGACATCGGCATAACCCTCGGGCAGGCCGTCAGCAAAGCTATCGGCGATAAAAAAGGCATCGTGCGTTATGGCCACGCCTACGTGCCGCTGGACGAAGCGCTGAGCCGTGTGGTTATCGATTTTTCCGGCCGCCCGCAACTGGTTGAGGATATTCACTTCACCAGCAAAGCCATCGGCAACTTTGAAACTGAACTGGTGCACGAGTTTTTCCAGGGCTTTTGTAACCACGCACTGGTAACCTTACACATCGATACCCTGCGCGGGCACAACTCGCACCACATTGTTGAAACCATCTTCAAGGCCTTCGGCCGCGCACTGAGAATGGCTATTTCGCCTGATCCGCGCGCAGCAGACGTGATCCCTTCGACCAAAGGTTCGCTTTAACATGCCCATCGTTGTAGTAGATCTGGGCACAGGTAATCTGCGCTCAGTCGCCAAAGCGGTCGAACATGTTGCCGGCAAACAAAAAGTAGTGGTCAGCCACCTGCCCGAAGTAATTCGCAGTGCAGAGCGCGTGGTATTGCCCGGCCAGGGTGCGATTGGCACCTGGATGAAGCAGCTTGAACAGGAGCATATCCGCGAAGTTATCAGTGAAGTGCTGGGCAGCAAGCCGGTGCTGGGTATTTGCCTCGGCCTGCAGGCCCTGTTTGAATCGAGCACCGAGTACGAAGAAGGCACCTGTCTGAACCGAATTCCGGGAAAAGTCGAACATTTCGCCCGCTATTTAAGCGATATCGATTATCACCTGACCATCCCGCACATGGGCTGGAACAACGTCAACCAGTCCGGGGAACACCCGCTGTGGAACGGCATAAACGATGCCGCGCGTTTTTATTTTGTGCACAGTTACTTTGGCCGGTGTGAAAACCCGGAGCAGGAGGTCGGTTCCTGTGATTACGGCATTTCATTTACCGCTGCCGCGGCCACGGACAACATCTTCGCGACTCAATTTCACCCCGAGAAAAGCCAGCACGACGGCCTCAAACTCATCGAAAACTTCGTTAACTGGAACGTATAGGATTCCCGAGACTATGTTACTCATCCCTGCAATTGATTTAATAGACGGCCAGTGCGTACGCCTGCGTCAGGGCGACTATGCGGATAAAACCGTGTTCGATACCGATCCGCTCGCGGTGGCCAGCAAATGGGTTGAAGCCGGTGCGCGGCGCCTGCATATCGTTGATCTGGATGGCGCCAAAGCAGGCGAGCCGATTAACGCACACATCGTGCAGGAAATTTGTGAGAAATACCCCGATCTGCCGGTACAAATTGGCGGCGGAATTCGCGATGAAGCCACAGTGAAAGCCTATCTTGAAGCGGGGGTTTCCTACGTCATTATCGGCACCAAGGCGGTGAACGAACCCGAATTCATTAATCGATTGTGCAAGCAATTCGGCGGGCAACACATCATCGTAGGCCTGGACGCCAGGGGCAACCAGGTTGCGACCGACGGCTGGTTAAACGTCACCGACCTGGGCCTGGTTGATCTGGCCAAACAGTTCGAGCAGGATGGCATCAGCTCCATAATTTACACCGACATCAATCGCGATGGCATGATGTCGGGGGCCAATGCCGAGAACACCCATACCCTGGCCGAATCGGTGAATATCCCGGTGATCGCCGCGGGCGGCGTTTATGAACTCAGCGATCTTGAGCAACTGGCGCGCACCACGCAGTGCAAACTTGCGGGCGCGATTACCGGCCGTGCTATCTATGAAGGCTCGCTGGATTTCGCACAGGGCCAGGCACTGCTGGACACACTCTGTCCGCAACCAGAACGAAAGGGGAACGCCTGATGGGCCTGGCAAAACGCATCATCCCCTGCATGGATGTCGAAAACGGGCGTATCGTCAAAGGCGTTAAATTCGTTGAAATTCGTGATGCGGGCGATCCGGTTGAAGCGGCAATCCGTTACGA
>JAAELZ010000508.1 GCA_024226105.1 Pseudomonadota bacterium
CGTTGGCTATTCAGCCCGATGATCATGTGTTGATTGTAGGGGCAGGCTCCGGATATAGCGCGGCATTGTGCTCGCAGCTGGCCAGCACCGTGGTGTGCCATGATACCAGCCAGTCAGCGCTGGATCGCGGCGCAAAGAATTGCGCCGCTGCTGGTATACAAAATGTTGGTTTTCAGAAGGTTGAAGCATTGCACGGCCTGGATGACGGGGTTGAATACGATGCGATATTGATTCGCCGGGCCATGCCTGATACACCGGATGTCTGCTTGAAGAAGTTAGCCGGGAAAGGCCGTTGTGCCGCGTTGGTTGGAACCGGCTATGTGACTGAATTGATGTGTTACACCCGCGAAGGAAGTGATATTCGCAATGACTCGATCATCGATATTCTGGCGCCTGCAAACGATATGTCAGGCGGTTCCGCTCAGGTTAAGGCGGATTTTGTATTCTAGGCCTTTTTTGGCTTCGATTTAAAGTACGCAGCTCACGACTACAGGTAATTCATGATTAATTTTACAAAGCTACGCGTTTTGCTATCGGTTCTCGCTTTATTCTGTTTATTCAATGCTCCTGTCCGAGCGTTGGATTTGTCGCAGGCTTATGAGCATGCACGTAATTACGATGCGGATTATATGACGGCTATATCTAGTTATGAGGCCGCCCGGTTAGACCTGCCGCTGGCCGAGAGTGCAAACAGGCCCGGCCTTACGGCCGCCCTGGGTGCCCAGCATAATGATGATACCCTAAATCTGAGGGCAGGGCCGACCAGTTCTGCCGATTATGAGCAGGGTCAGTTATCATTAGACCTGAATCAAAATCTGTATGACAGATCTATTCGCTACGATATTGATGCTGCCGGGTATGCGGTTGATATTGCTGAGTTGCAACTGGGAATTGCAAAAGAAGAACTAATCGTAACTACCGTAGAAAATTACCTGAACGTACTCTCAGCGCTGGACAACGAAAACCTGGCTGAACTGGAACGCACAGCGATTGAAAAGCAGCTTGATCTGGCTACCCAGCGCCTGAATGTGGGCCTAGGAACTAAAACCGATCAATATGATGCTCAGGCACGCTTTGAGGGGGCGAATGCCGAACTCATTGCGGCGCAAAATGAAGTAGTCAATACACAACAGGCGCTGGAAGCTGTGATGGGGCAATTGTTTCAGTCCAGTCCGAAGCAGGAAATGCGAACTCTGGATAATGATAAAGTAACGCTGGATCTGGTCGAGGGTGAAGAATGGGTCGAAACAGTGTTATTGCGTAATCGAGCATACCGGATAAAACAAAAGCAGACAAATATACAGGAAGTCGAAGTAGCACGTAGTGCTGACGCACGCATCCCATCGATTGGACTGACCGCAGGGGCCCGGGCAACGGATTCTAATGGTGGCCTTGCATCTGACGGTAGTGCGGGACAGTACTGGACGGTCGGCGTCCAGGCGTCAATGCCAATCTACCTGGGGGGCTCAATAAAACTGAGGCAGACTAAAGCCGGGCATGCCTATAATTCAGCCAGTTATGAAGCTGAACAGTCGAGGCGAGATACCGACAGAATGATCCGCGCGGCACGCCGTGGTGTGCAGGCATTGCAACGCCAGGTAGAAGCGCTTAAACAGGCTGTCATTGCCGGTAAAAGCGCTCTGGAATCCAAGGAAGAAGGTTTTAAGGCCGGGGTGACGACCAACCTGATCGTGCTCGATGCCCAACGTGACCTTTTTCGCGACGGGCGTGATTATCTGCGCGCGAGTTATGATCTGGTCAATGCGATCGTAGTGCTCGAGCGTGCAGCAGGTCAACTTGATGAAGAAGACGTAAAACGAATCAATAGCTGGTTAAAATAATCGGTGGGTCTCGTAGAAAATTGCAATCGTTGATGCGATTCGTTTAGTTCACCAAATCCTGCTTCCGGGTGGTTAACCACTGTATTGCGCGGGGATAAATTACGTGTTCCTCAACGTGCACGCGTTTCTGTAGCGATTCAGCATCGTCATCAGGGCGTATTTTTATACGGCTCTGGATAATAATCTCACCGTCATCCAGTTTTTCGGTTACAAAATGTACCGTTGCGCCGTGATAAGGCTCGCCTGCATCCAGCACTCGCTGGTGCGTATCCATTCCTTTATAGGCGGGTAGTAGAGAAGGGTGGATATTAATGATTTTGTCCGCGAAGGCGTGAACAAAATCAGCCGATAAAATCCGCATGAAACCTGCGAGCACGATGAGATCCGGAGTAAACGGAGCCAGCGTCTCCAGCAGGCATTGATCATATTCCTCGCGTGTCCGCCCTTTGACGGGCGCCACTACGACCGCCGTAATGCCGGCCTGTTTGGCCCGGTTCAATCCATTTGCGCTGGCTTTGTTGCTGATGACAACTTCAACGCTGGCATTCAATTCGCCGGCATCAATAGCATCAATAATTGCCTGAAGGTTGGAGCCTTCACCGGAAATGAGTACCGCCAGTTTAAAGGGAGATTCGTTCTTCTTCACTTTATCCAACTACGTTTGCATTCCAGAGATTATTGAAAAATACCCGTCATTGCGAGAAGCGGAGCGACGTGGCAATCTAAATATTTGAGTTGCCTCGTCGCTAATGGGGCTGTTCAAACATTTAGATTGCCGCGCTACGCTCGCAATGACCATACTATTTTTGTGATTCGTTTATAGTTACGCGTAACTCACATAAGGTTCCGCTTTGTCGCTGCCAGCGATCCGGCCGATTTTAAATACCTGCTCACCCAGAGATTCAAGCCGCGAAATGGCTATTTTGGCATCTTGTTCGGCCAGGCATATAACCATCCCTATGCCGCAGTTGAAGGTGCGCAACATCTCTGCCGTTTCCACATTGCCATTTTCCTGCAACCACTTAAAAATTTCCGGTTGAGGCCAGGATTCAAGATCAATATTTGCCTGTGTGTATTCCGGTAGCACGCGAGGCAGGTTTTCGGTAAGCCCGCCGCCGGTGATGTGCGCGAGGGCATGGATATCAACGTCTGCAATCAGTGCCAGCAGGCTTTTAACATAGATGCGTGTGGGCGCCAGCAGGGCGTCACCGAGGGTAGTATCAGCAAAAGCCTGGCCCAGGTCAGCACCGGCGTGTTCAATAATTTTTCGAATCAGGGAATAACCGTTTGAATGTGGTCCCGATGAGGCGAGGCCCAACAATACATCACCTGCTTCAACCTGTTCGGGTGAGATTATTCTGGATTTTTCCACCAAACCCACGGAAAACCCGGCCAGATCGTAGTCGTCTTCGCCATACATGCCCGGCATTTCTGCGGTTTCACCTCCGATCAATGCGGCGCCAGCCTGTAAACAGCCGTCAGCTATGCCCTCAATGACGGCTTGTGCAACCTCCAGTTCAAGTTTTCCAGTGGCATAGTAGTCCAGAAAAAATAGCGGTTCGGCGCCGGTTACGATGATATCGTTGACGCACATCGCCACCAGATCGATACCGATGGTATCGTGCTTATTGGTTTCGATGGCCAGTTTCAGTTTGGTGCCCACGCCATCCGTGCCGGAGACCAGTACGGGCTGCTTATAATCAGACCAGGGCAGTTCAAACAGACCGCCGAAGCCGCCAAGACCGGAAACCACGCCACTACGGTTGGTTTTTTTAACCGCGGGTTTAATGCGCTCTATCAGTTCATTTCCGCTGTCTATATTTACGCCGCTATCGCGGTAGGTCAGGCTATCAGGTTTGCTCATGGCTAAATCGGTCTCAGGCTCCTGGGATGAAGTTTGGCGCGATTTTAACATTTCCAGCCAGGTACAATTTATGACATTGGCCTAACCGGGCGCGAAATGAAGCAACAGACGGGTTAAAATAGGCACAAATTGCTAATGAACTATGTTTACACAGCTGCCTAATTTACTGACCTTGCTACGCATCGTAATGGTGCCGGTGGTGATCGTTCTGCTGAATCAGAACGAGTATCCGCTTGCCCTGTTCGTCTTTACCATGGCGGGCATTACCGATGGCCTGGACGGCTGGATCGCGAAAAAATACCAACTGCAATCCGCACTTGGCGCAATGTTGGATCCGATCGCAGACAAACTGCTGCTGGTATCGACGTATACCATGCTGGCGGTTCTCGGAGACATACCGTTCTGGTTACTAATACTTGTTTTGTTTCGGGACCTGTTGATCGTAGGCGGATACTGGATATTAGTAGCGATGGATAAAAAAGCCGAAATTCAGCCGATCTGGGTGAGTAAGTTTAATACCTTCTTCCAGATATTGCTGGTAGTGCTGGTGCTGGTGCATCAGTCTGGCTGGATGATGCTCGATAGTCTTATATCTGCCACCATTGCAATGGTTGTTTTGACCGCAATATCCAGTGGTATTTGCTACGTGCGCATCGGTATGCGCCGGCTCGAATAGTATGCCGGCCCAGTTAATACTCCCGATGGGGGTGGATGATACGCCCGGGTTTGACAATTTTGTCGACAACCCCAATAAAAAATTACTGGCCTTTCTGAAAACACAGCTCAAACAACGTTCCACCGGGCGAGTTAGTTCCTATGAGGGGGTGTTTATCTGGGGCGAGCCGGGGTCCGGTAAATCTCATCTTCTTGCCGCTCTCGCACAATGGGTGAAACAAAATGACGGCAAGATAGCCTGGCTTGATGCCGAGCGAAGCTGGATGCCTCGAAATGGCAACGCTTTGAACCGGGTTTATTTGCTCGACGATGTGGAGAGTTTCATAACGGACGCGGCAGCAGAGCGGGGTTTTCTGACCCTGATCGAGCGCATCAAACAGCAAAATTCGATGCTGCTTGTTACCGCGGGCCAGCCGGTAAAAAGGCTGGAAGCCGGGCTTCCCGATTTGTCGTCACGCCTGCAGGCCATGGAGTGCTTTGAGTTGCTGGCATTGTCGGAGAAGGATAAACGGGAGGTGCTGCGTCAGCGTGCGAGCCAGCGTGGCATTCTGCTTAGCGATGAGGTGCTCAACTGGCTGTTTACCCACACCACGCGAGAGTTGGGCGTATTGCTGGATCTGCTTGAGCGGATCGACGTACAAAGCCTGTCACAGAAGCGCAAGGTTACAATTCCGTTGATTAAGTCAGTATTGGAGGAAGCTTAGAAAGCCTCTTTCTCAGCTCACTGTGCGCGCCGGTCGGCTGACAGGTTCTTGAGCAAGCGCCTTAGGCTTTTCTACACTCTTCTGGGTTCACTTCCTTACAGCCAGGTAGACAACCGCTAAACTAATCGAAGAACAACTGGCAACTTCACCAGGTCTAGGTTTTTTTCTTACTAACCTTCTTTTTCGCAACTTTTTTCTTCGCAACTTTTTTCTTCGAGGCTTTCTTTTTCGTTGCCTTTTTCTTACTCGCTTTTTTCTTCGCTATTTTCTTTTTCGCAACTTTTTTCTTAGCGGCTTTTTTCTTACCGCCTCGTTTGGCTTTTTTCTCTGCGGCCTCTTTGATCAGTTCCTGGCACTGCTCCAGTGTGAGGTCAGCCGGTTCCTGGTCCTTGGGCATGCGTGCGTTGACCTTGCCGTCGGTGATATACGGCCCGTAACGTCCCTTTTGAACGAGAATGCCCTCGTCCTTAAATTCCTTGATTATTCGCTCGGCATCCGCTTTTTTCTTTTCGGCGATGAGTTCAAGCGCGCGCTCAAGCTCAACCGTGTAGGGGCTGTCTTCTTTGGGCAGGGAGACAAATTTATTGGCATAGCGAATATAGGGGCCAAAGCGGCCGATGGCGGCCGAGACCGGCTCGCCTTCGGCGGTCTCCCCCAGTTTCCGGGGTAACTTGAACAGTTCCATTGCTTCATCATAGCTAATGGAATCCACTTTCTGCTCCGCTAGCAGGCTGGCAAATTTGGGTTTGTCTTCGTCGTCTTTGGTGCCTATTTGCACGAAGGGTCCAAAACGCCCCATGCGTACGGAAACCGGTTTGCCGGATTTCGGGTCGGTGCCCAGTACGCGTGCCTGCATCACTTCAGCACGGCTGACGGATTCTTCTTTATCGATCACCAGCGTATTGAAATCACCCCAGAAGGATTTCATCAGGGGTTTCCATTGTTTTTCGCCACGGGAAATCGCGTCCAGGTCATCTTCCAGATTCGCAGTAAATTCGTAGTCTACGTAACGCGTGAAATGATCGGACAAGAATTTTCCGACAATCTTGCCGATATCCGTGGGGTAAAAACGTTTTTGTTCCAGCGTGACGTATTCGCGATTGAGTAATACGCTGATAATGGAGGCGTAGGTTGAAGGCCGGCCAATGCCATAGGCTTCCAGTGTTTTAACCAGTGAGGCTTCGGAATAACGCGGTGGCGGGTCCGTGAAATGCTGCTCGGTGCGAATTTGCTGAAGATTCAGCATTTCACCTTCTTCCAGGGGCGGTAATCGCTTGCCGTCTTTGTCCTCAGA
>JAAELZ010000509.1 GCA_024226105.1 Pseudomonadota bacterium
AGTTTAGATTGTTGGCTGATTAACTTCATGTTGTGCTAGTGTATCGGGTGTTTTAAAACCACGCAATCATTTTATGCAACTTAAGAATAGGCTGCTTGCTCAGCTGTCATCCTGGCAAACGCGGCGTGGCCCCACCGGAGTGCCCGAAACATCCCTCAATTGCTGTTTATTCAGCATAAACAATGCCATCGCCTCATCATCTGTGCTCAGCCATGTAAATGCCAGACTCGGATACTTTTCTTCCAGTGCCAGAGCCGAAGTGCCGACTTCAACAATCAAAACGCCATTGTCGCTTAAATAGTCTGCGGCACGCTGCAAAATAATATCCACCAGATCCAGGCCTAGATCACCACCCCGAAAAGCCATGTCCGGCTCATGCAGGTATTCAGCCGGAAGATGGTCCATACGCAGATTGGAGATATACGGCGGATTGGAACAGATCAGGTCATACTGGCCTTCAACATCGGCGAATAAATCCCCCTGATGGAGCTTAAGCTTTTTCTGTAAGTTGTGATTTTCAAGATTAATCTGTGCAACCGCAAGTGCATCTTCTGACAACTCCGTAGCATCAACCGTTGCCTCCGGAAAAGCATAGGCCAGCGCAATCGCAATGCAACCACTACCCGTGCATAAATCCAGAACACGTTTGACCTTGCCCGCTTCCAGCCATGGCGAAAACTGCTCGGGTATCCATTCGCCAAAATACGAGCGTGGAACAATCGCCCGCTCATCGACGTAAAACCGCAGCCCACAGAACCAGGCTTCATTGATAATATAGGCAAACGGAAGCTGGCTTTTAATACGCCGGCTTAGCAGCGTTTGTAGCTCCTGCACTTGCGCAGGGGTTGGGACGCTCTCCCAGTCAAATTCCTCGTTGCCCATATCCTGCCCCGTTACATACAGCCCCATCCAGGCGGCCTCTTCCCAGGCATTGCTGGTACTGTGGCCGAAAAACAGGTCGTGAGATCCAAGCTCAGCTTCGACTAAATCAACGATTTCGTGTAATGGTGTATTAACGGGTAGTTGCATCATCCTGATTATTCCAACATGGAGGGATGGTAGATTTTAAGGCCGGTTACGCCGTGGGATTTAAAAATCCAGCCACGGGCCTCGACTGCACGACCAACATAAGACTGCGCATTGCCTTTGAAATACTGTTGCCAGGTTTCATGCCCTATCAGGATTCGAAAATCACCTTCCAGGTGCAATGTCTGATTGCTCTTCGAGCGGCTGACACGTTTGACCGTGCCGCGCACGCGTGTATAACCACGATGGCGTTTATCAACGGCAGATTTTGCACTGACAGGCGCGTAATAATCATTCCCCCACACGCCTATTCCCGTGTCACGGGCAATGGATTCAGCCTCTATATATGCGGCAACGTAATCAAATTCGCCTTCTCCGACGGCCACAACAAACGCCAGGCCGCGTTTTAACAGGCCGATCTGGATGTTCTCGCCATTTTGTGTTTCGACCTGTGCAAGCCGACGACCGTATTTGTCCTTTTTCTGACGCTCATTTACCAGGCGCACATCCCGGCCCTGTATTTTGCGCGCTACAAATTGTTGCGCCTGGTTTGCCAGCGGCTCATCACGAAACTTTCCGTGCCCCAGTTCAGGGGTATTGACCCCGAGAAAACGCACCGTATCACCATTCTTCAGGGTAATGGTATCACCATCAATAACCCGCTTAACACCTGCGAGGCCTGCTTCGTCGGCGCCGTTGGCAC
>JAAELZ010000510.1 GCA_024226105.1 Pseudomonadota bacterium
ATCTGCGCGGATACGTTATCGCATACGCTCTTATTGTCTCCAGCCAGTCGCTAGGGTAGTTGTCTACCTCGTAAGGCGGGACAACTTCTCCCGTCGTTTCTTTTATTATGTTGCTTAAGATAACCCTGCTCATATATGGGTCATCAGTAGCCCCACCGCCTGCTAGAGTGTCAACGGCAAGGCTTAGACTTTTTTTATTGCGATTTTATGCGTTTCTGCCAAGTCAAGAGACTTCCAAACCATCCAGTTAAATAAATTCGGGTCTGTCTCTTTGTACTCAGCAATTAGTTTCTTGATTTCGTCTACGCTGACATGCGTTTCTTTATCGCCTTGTGACCACAATTTAGATGCCCACGAAAGCAAGCCGCCTTGCTCACCTTCATTGTATTTCTTGGCATGCTCGCCGTACTCACCAAAAAACTCACGCGGAGCATTACACCAAACGTGTATCTCAGTTTCATAGGCTGGATGATATTCACGCATATCAAGTATGCGGGTTAGTATCTTCGGGAACTTTAGTTCCATTTTTCAACCTTTCGCGCTACGGAAGCGCGGTTAATTCATTAACCATCAAGATGCTACCAAGCAATGCGGCGGTTGTGTCATAGCCTAAATCAAGCGTGGCTGTTGCAATATTCGTTCCGTTGTCATCACCGTCACTGTCGGAGAAGGTGTTCCAAACGCCAGCGGCATTGATCTGTAATGTTTTATAAGTGTATGTTGTGCCAGGTGTGCCGAGTGCGCTACCTTCTGCCTCTAAACGTACCAATGCGGGTGTATCTGCACGCCATAATGCTTTTTGTGCAACTGCGGTTGCATTATGCAAAAATGTTAGGTCAAGCGTACCGCGCAAACCAATATCCTCAGCAACGCAGAAATATAATTCACCGCTTGCTGTGTGGCGTGCCTGTATGCCGCTTGTTATATTCAGCGTGGCAGACAATAAGGTGCAAGTCACTTCGGTTGTGCCGATCGTGCCGCTTACTGCGTCAACATACAGCTTTGTTTTCGAGAAAAGAATTTCTTCGACAGCAGGAACGGACAATGCGCCCGTGAATGTGGTCGTACTCGCTTCTCTGCCCTTCCAACTTGCATCTACTTTCCACGCCTCGCCAGCGTTGCCCGACAAAGTAAAATCAGACACAAAAGCATAAGCCATTTCTTCGGCTTGCTGGTTATCGCCCGCTTCGATGGTGTAGGTTTTTATATCTGTGATTGCGCGTGCTGTAGTGGGAAATGGGTAGGAGTAAATATAACCAGTTCCCGCACCATCTTGCGCTGGGGTTGCTGCATCAAGTGACGCTTCAAAGATATGTGGCAACTGCTCAAAAGTTGCTTCAGTAGAAGCCATGTTAAGCTCTGCATCAATCATCGGCGTATATTGCCGCGTGGTCATGCTGGTAATACCCACGTTCTCATCGGGGCGCACCTTCGTGCGTGTATCTTCTAAACCCGTTGCGATACCGCGCCAGATAAAATCAGCGGCAACGGCTGTCCCTGCGGTTGTTTCACCGCCTAATTGTAACTTTCTTAATACTTTAATTCCGCTCATTCATCACCTTTCACCTGTGGCTCTGCCACCTTTTTTTTAGCCTTTTTTGAGATTTTTTTGTACAATCCACTTCGCTCGATAAACTTTGTGCCATGTTCTTTGACTTCGTTGTCTGTCAAATCTCTAGCAGGCACACCGAGCAAAGCAGAGCCTTTCCCTATATACTTCCACATGCTAACAACTCCTTTGAGATACGCCGTTTATAAAAAATCTATACCCAATGGTTTCAACTGCGTCCCATTGCATCGGCGTAAATTCATAAGTAATATTTTCAAACAGTCCAACAGTGCCGCCGAGTGTAGGATCAGCCATTAGCGCGGCGGGTATGCTATCAATAAACGGGGCGACAATAGATATA
>JAAELZ010000511.1 GCA_024226105.1 Pseudomonadota bacterium
TCTGTACCATTGAAGCTTACTACTTCTGATGATTTAAGGCACCAAACTACACCATCGTCTGAAATCGTGATTGCGATTGCTCCTTTAAGATTTTCCAATTCATCCCAGTCAGAACCACTTAAGCGATGTACAGGATTGGGACCTTATTTTTGCGCAAAGAGAAGGCATTTCAACTTTTTAGTGCAAAGGGAAGCCCTTTTAACTCACGCCAAAGTGCCAGAACAGTACCTTTCCAAGCAAACGCGCAGCTCTTCCGAAAATTGCTTTTGACTTAGCAGCCCGATTTGTGGGAGTTGTGTCTGGCTGAAAGTCAATTTTCCAGGTGTGGCCAACAAGTCCCGGACGATGCGTTTCAGCCCGTAGCCTTCAAAGCGGCTGCCCACCAAGGCCTGATGATAAAAATCAGCCAGCAAGTTGTGGGCTAAATCGGTCAATAACACGTAGCCCACCTGCCCCCCATACCGGAACTTACGCCGAAAAGCGAGGCTCAAGCCGCTTTTATCACTGCGGAATTGTTCCACTTCAGCCCCCCCGCGGGCGTCATAGAAGGCGAGAAAGTTCCCTTTGGAAGGCAGCGAGAGAGTCGTCACGTAATAACTGTATTGATATTGACCATCTTTCACGCGACGTTTGACAAACACCCGCACCGGACGGGCATAATCCTGCGGGGCGGGGACTTCCGCCACCCAGGCTTCTTTGTAGGCGTCCCAGCGTTGTGCTTGGCGGGCCAAGGTCATGGTGCGCTTATGGTTCATGCCTTTGGCCAGGATATGATAGCCTTGCGCCACGAGTTGGCGGAGTTTCTGCTCGCTGCCCGCCCCGCCATCCAGCCGCCACACCGTGCGTTTCTTGTGGCGGGCGGCTAACCCTAAAGCTTTTTCAGTCGCCCGAACGGCTGGCAACAGACCATGCACCGTATGATAGTTGCCTGGCAAGACATCCGACCAAAGCGTTTCACGGTAACGGATGGCGCTGACACGAGCTAATTGGCGTCCCGAAGTGTTTTTTTGCCACTGAAATAGCCTTTTTGACTCTTTTCGGCACGTAAACTGCAGGGCAAGCCGGAGAAGTCGTAGTCCAACCAGAGGTACCCGCGCCAATCGTGTTGGCAAGTCGCACTCCTGGAACGCCAAATTTGCGTGGTCGCCTGGCGCAATTGCTCAATTTGCTTTTGAGTTAGCCTGTCTAAGAGACGCGAGAGATTCGACTGGTCGGCTATCCGGGGCCACCCCAGCGCATGGGCCAGCGGGAGCTCATGCTTGAGCTTTACATTGACTTCTGAGAGCGTTTGGCAACCTGCCAAAATGCTCACCAGAACCTGGTTTAGCTTATCTGTCGGGCTGAAATCGCGAGTTTTACTTGCAATACCCACTTCCGCCAGCGGTGCTAGGACCTGGTTTGCTTGGTAATGGGCATATAGTGCCCCTAACGGTGCGTATTGGGTGTTGACGAATTCTTCAACCAAACTAATTTTGGCAGTCATTTGGGCCTCCTGAGGGCGCGCTAAGTCGAAAGCTTTTCTTTAGCATACTCTTTTTGGCTCGGTTTCGGGCATTTTCCCGAAGTTAAAACCCCTTCCCTTTGCATTATCGAGCCAAAACAGGCTCCCTTTGCGCAA
>JAAELZ010000512.1 GCA_024226105.1 Pseudomonadota bacterium
ATACCCAGGCAGCCGCGCCCAAAACAAAAAGATGCAGTAAGCCAAGCCATGCCCTATACAGGGCTATGGCGTTATATGAGTCGCGGCCATTTCCAGGTGCAGTTCGCTTCCGGTATACGGGAGCTTACGCGCAAGATCTTCATCTAGCTCTATTCCAAGCCCCGCTGCTGCAGGCGGAATCACATAGCCCTCTTCCCAAACCAGGGGCGTTTTCAGCAGGGCCCCGTATGCGCCCCCGAATGTTCCAATAGATTCCAGAATAAGAAAGTTTGGGCTGCAGGTGGCAATCTGAATGTTTGCGGCCGCGACAACGGGCCCGCAATACAGATGGGGTGCAATCTGCGCGGATCTGGTCTCGGCCATAGAGGCAATTTTTTTCGCCTCCAGCAGGCCGCCCACCCTCCCAAGATCCATTTGCAGGATAGAGGCAGCCCCGGCTTCCAGCACACGGGCGAATTCATGTTTGGTGCATAAACGCTCACCGGTCGCAATGGGAATAGAAGTAAATCTTGCAACCTGCGCCATATCGGCGGGGTTTTCCGGTGGAATGGGTTCTTCAAACCACAATGGCTCGTAAGGCTCCAGCCGTCGTGCCAGTCGTTTGGCACCCGACACGGTGAACTGGCCATGAGTGCCGAACAAAAGATCAGCGCGGTTCCCGACGGCCTCGCGGATACGTTTACAAAACTGCTCTGAACGCTCCAGATCTTCCATAAGCGGCTGGTGCCCGTCGTAAATCGTGTAAGGCCCGGCGGGGTCGAACTTGACGGCAGTAAACCCCTGGTCGACCATCTCCAGGGCTCTTTCGGCCGCAATGTCCGGGGCATCGTAGACGTTGGGCAAATCGGAATCGGGGTACACGTCACCGGTGGCAGGATACAGATAGGTATAGCTGCGTAATCGCTCGTGTACCTTGCCACCTAGAAGCTCGTAAACTGGCTTGTCTGCGGCTTTGCCTATTATGTCCCAGCAGGCAATTTCCAGCCCGCTCAAAACGCCTGCCACAGTAACATCGGGCCGTTGGGTAAAGCCGCCACCATAGGTTTTACGCCACATTTTTTCAATATGATGCGGATCATTTCCCTCGAAATTACGCGCAAATACATCTTTTGCCATTTCGGCCATAAGATGTGGCCCGAAGGTTGCACCATATATCTCTCCCAGGCCACTCACCCCGCAAGTGGTTTGCAGTTTTACAAAAATAAAATAGCGGCCTCCGTGGCGCGGCGGCGGATTTCCAACAACAAAGGTTTCGATTGATTGAAGTTTCATTTTGAATTATCTCTCTGTGTTTTAGCATCATCAAGCACTATCTCAGCACCCTTTCTTGCCAGCATCATCACCGGCGCATTGGTATTCCCTGAAGTAATATTGGGAAAGGCGGAAGCATCAATAACACGCAGGCCCTGCAAACCATGAACCCGTAATCTCGCATCGAGGACCGAGTCGGATGCATCTACCCCCATCCTGCAGGTGCAACTGGGATGAAACACCGTACCGGCACGGGCGCGAAAATCTTCCAGCATGTCGGGGGCACTCATCGCGTTGAAATCAGGGTTTGGCCCGGCGCTTGTCACGCGTCGGATCGATCTGGATTTGGCCATGCTCCGGACAAGCTTTATCGCCGTAATAGCCTCTGACTGATCCTGTTTCGCGGCCAGAGAATTCGGCTTGATTAGCGGCTGCCGGGACGGGTCGGGTGAGCAAACCTCAATACTGCCACGACTGATCGGGCGACAAGGTTGCGCCGATAATAAGAAGCCAGAACAGGGATCGATGATCGGTTTACCATCATGATAGGAATAAGAGAACGGATTGCAATAGA
>JAAELZ010000513.1 GCA_024226105.1 Pseudomonadota bacterium
ATTTTAGTCAGATTGATTTTGTAAAAGGCCAGCACCGACAATATCTGTGAAAGGTTACCAATTTCATGTTCCAGTGAAAAACTCAATGAAGCTTTATTGATCCCGGAGGCTTGCAGATTTTCCTCACAACTTAAAATCCAGAAACGGGTGTAGTTCGCAGTATTGGTTTCGATGCCTTCAGCCAGAATCTCGAGGCCATACAAATCCGCCGCGCTATAACTTGCGATCGCAGCCCTGCCTTTAGCTTGCTGTTCAGAAATTTCCCGGGCACTTAGCGCCGTATCTTCTGATTCCACCAGACGAATACCGGGCCAGGCATCAAAATATTCGCGGCATTGCTCGAGCGCGATAGGATGCGAATGAACAGCCTTGATATCAGCAATTTTTTCCCCGGGCAGGGCCATCAAATTTTGCCGTATTCGCACATAAATCTCACCAACAATAAAAACCGGCGTTTTTACGATAAGCCGGTAATTGGGAAGCAAACTGCCTGCGATGGTGTTTTCTACCGCCATCACGCCAAAATCTACCTGTCTGCTTTCAACCTTCTGCATCAGTTCGCTAAAGGTGGCGCAGGGCACAACACCCGTATCCTGGCCCAGGTAGCTCAGGGCTGCGATATAGTGAAAGGACCCGTGTATTCCCTGGATGGCGGCGCTTGTCATAATCTATTAATTGGTTCAGGTTTATTGTGTGTTGTGAGATATCATCTATCCCGGTCGTGCTGTGAATTTTACCTTAGCGATCTCAGATCAAGTAGTCGGGCAATCAGCTGCTGCATTTCCTGATCGGACAGGTCGCCTTTCGCAACAGAAGAGGCACAAAGATTCGCCGCAGCCGGAGACTGTGGCGAATGTTTATTAAACAAATCAACCGGGGCCGGCTTGTCATGCAGCATCCCCTGAATCAGCAACGGGCTCAACATGCCGGCTGTTTCCTGTACCGGGCAGTGACAAATATTGTGCAATGCGCTTAGTAACTTTGGGCCGATAAATTGTGGTGGCATGCGGCCCGTATTGAGTTTTACCAGGCGCTGAGCCGTATCCAGGTAAAACGCCAGGAAAGGATTGTCGCGGCGAAACAATAAAAATGCATTGTGCACCCTGACATAGGATTTCAGACGCCCTTTTTGATCATTTTGAACCCACACTTCGCGCCCCAGAGCGTAAGAAGCACTCACCGGATCAAAACCCTGCGGGTGAAAAATGAGAAAATCCGCATCACACCATATAACCGTCTGATAGCCCTGTACCAATGCCTGTTGTACGTGAAACAGTCTTGCCAGATCGGTGGCAACCACAATTTGCCTGCGCGTTTGTTGCAGGGTTTCCGCATCCAGCGGATCAAACAATTCGTCACCCATGAAGCGATAATCAAATTTTTTTGACGCCGCCCATTCGCGCACCGAATCCATGCAAATCTGCAGCCACGTATACGGCAATGGTTCGCAATGAGATTGAATCACTAATGTATCAGACACGGTACTATACTATCAGGCGCCAGGATGAAACGAGGTCACATGTTAAACCACCTCCGAATCAAGTGATAGCCATCTATACAATGCAACGAGGAACAGCGCATGCTTAAAATAGCAACCCGGATCAAACACAGGGGAACGAGTACTCTGCCCGGCCTTATGTTGATGCTGTTTTGTCACACCGCTTTTTCCACCGCTATTATCGAAGGTGAGCGCATGCACCCCGAACTGGGTACCCGGGGCATGGTCGTTACCAGCCATTTCCTGGCGACCGCCTCGGCTCAGGAGGTTTTAAAAAGTGGAGGAAATGCCATCGATGCCGCGGTCACGGCGGCTTTTTCCCTGGCAGTTACCCAGCCACGTTCAGGCAATATTGGCGGCGGTGGTTTCATGCTGCTCTCATCGGAGAAAAGAAGTGAAGTCGTCGCCATAGACTATCGGGAAAAGGCCCCGTCCAGCGCTCATGCGGATATGTTTCTTGACCAACACGGAGAGGCTGACAAGCAGGCTTCCCGCTTCTCGCACAAGTCTGCCGGCATACCCGGAACCGTTGCCGGCCTGGCACTCGCCCTGGAGAAGTACGGAACGATCAGCTTGCGCAAAGCAATGGCGCCGGCCATCAAACTTGCGCAACATGGGTTTCCCGTGACGCCACGTTTCAGTAAAGGCTTAAAAGCCGCGGAGAAAAGGCTTAAAAAATGGCCCGCTTCGACACGCCATTTTTATAAAGCCGATGGCAGCTACTATGAACCCGGCGACCTGTTTGTGCAAAAAGAACTGGCAGCAACGTTAAAACGAATTTCCGCAAATGGGGCCAGCGAATTCTACGAGGGCAAAACCGCTGAGCTACTGGTGAGCGAGATGCAACGGCATGGCGGGTTGATCTCTATGCAGGACATGAAAAGCTACCAGCCCGTTATACGAAAACCAATCCACGGCAACTATCGTGAATACGACATTTATTCCATGTCACCCCCAAGTTCCGGTGGCGTTCATGTGGTACAAATCCTCAATATTCTGGAAGGCTACCCGATCACAGAATTGGGCCATAACTCAGCGCAAACCCTCCACCTGATGACAGAAGCTATGAAATATGCTTATGCTGATCGCTCACGCTATCTTGGCGACGAAGATTTTGTCAATGTTCCGCTGAAAGGGCTGATTTCGAAAGAATACGCAAGGTCAATACAGGAAATGATTGACCCGAATTTAGTCACTGCCAGCAAAACTATTTCCCCCGGCCAGCCAACGGGTTACGAAAGTAACGAAACGACGCATTTCTCGATTGTAGATCAACACGGCAATGCCGTTTCCAACACCTATACGATTAACTTCAGTTATGGCTCGGGTATTACCGTAGAAGGCGCCGGATTCTTACTTAATAATGAAATGGATGATTTTTCAACCAAACCCGGCACGGCCAATGCTTATGGCCTGATTGGCGGTGCAGCCAATAAAATTGAGCCCGGTAAACGAATGCTGAGCTCGATGTCGCCGACCATCGTCAAACACAATGGCAGAAACTTCCTGATCACCGGAAGCCCGGGCGGCTCTCGGATAATCACCACCACTTTGCAGGTAATTATGAATGTAATTGACCACGGGCTCAACATACAAAGCGCCGTGGCAGCGCCTCGCATGCATCATCAGTGGTTGCCCGACGAGCTGCGCATCGAAGAGGGGATCAGCCCCGATACCATAAAGAAACTAGAGGACATGGGGCATGTGGTAAAACAAAAATCGGCCATGGGCGCGATTCAGTCGATTCTGATAAAAGACGGTATCATGTATGGTGGCTCTGACCCGCGCCGCAGCACCTCTCTGGCGGCGGGTTTATAGGGTTGCATTTGTCCGGGCCAACTTACTTCATCAATTGAAACACACCATGCACGGGCAGAGTTGCCCGGCAAAACTCCGTGTTGCCCCAAAGCTATTTTCTTATTATTTGCTTTTCCCGATAGTAAATATACAAACCACTGCCGACAATCAAAACGCCGCCAAAAATCACCCATCGATCCGGCAGATCACCAAAGAAAATATAACCTGAGAGCGTCGCCCAAATCAAAGTGGTATAACTCAATGGCGCGACAACAGAAGCTGGCGCAAGATTAAAGGCGCGAATAAAACAAAGGTGGCCTACGCTGCCCACGAGCCCGAGAAAAATGAACAGGAGCCAGTGCAATGACGCCACGGGCTGCCAATAAAATGGCACGATACAAGATGTCACCAATGCACCCACCAGGCCGGTATACAACAACGATGTTAAGGGCGCATCGTACATCCGGACCTGTCGAGTCGCGATTTGGTAGAAGGCATGACTTAGCGCCGCACCAAGCAAATATAACAGGCCAATATCAAAGCTGACCGAACTGGGCCGAACAATAATCAACGCGCCAATGAAGCCAACCAGTACGCCGATCCAGCGCCGCAAACCCACTGATTCCCTTAGCATTGGAATCGCCAGAATCGTAACAAAAATGGGCGAAAGAAACATGATTGAAGAGCCGGTAGCGAGCTGTATACGGCTAATACCAACAAAGAACAAACTGGTGGTGGTTAACATTACCAGTGATCTGAGGCCCTGCAATTGCCATTTTTTACTGAGCAGGCCAGCGGCTAAACCGCCTCTCATCATGGCGATCACCAGCAGGGTATGGAAAAAAAACCGCGCCCAGACAACCTGCACGACCGGATAAGTTTGCATCAAATACTTGGCCGCAGTATCCAGTACCACAAACCAGAATACGGTCAGCACCATCCAGGCAATGCCCGCTGGAATATTCTCTGGTAAATTGCTTTGATGGTTCCTGGACGACATCCGGGTTAAGCCCGACAGGCATAAACAGTAATAACGCGAGAATACACCAGACCTGGCATTGTACGCGATGGATTTATCCCTTCTGCCCAATTTAACTGCACACCATACCCGGGGCCGACTTATGCTAACATCTGTTTCGACTAAAGTGATTGCAAACCCCGGAGAATAGAGAATAATTTGCTTGCTATGAAGTGTAGAAGCCATGAAGAATCTTGAACACTTCATCAGGGAGTTGTCAGAAACAGCTGGCAACACACCGGACTGCTTGCTGCAACTCCTTTGCGCAATACAAAATCGCTATTCTTATATACCGGCCCGCGCGGTAAATCTGCTGGCGGAGCGCTTGCAGATTCCACCCGTTCAAATACTCTCACTTGTAGACTTTTATTCTTTTCTGCACAGACGGGCACGCGGTGATTTTGATATTCGTTTCAGCGATAACATCACCGACCGCATGTTTGGCAGTGTGTCATTGTTCAACAGCCTGTGTAAAAAACTGGGCGTCGAGCCTGGCCAGCCGCGAGCTGACGGGCGGGTTACGGTTGACCTGACTTCCTGTACCGGTATCTGCGACCAGGGGCCTGCCCTGCTGATCAATGGTCGGGTGATTTCCAGACTAAGCAGAGCGCGCATTCATACAATGGCCGGGCTGATCGAAGCCGCCACCCCCCTTGCGAGCTGGCCAAAACAATTTTTTCGGGTTGAAGATAATATTCAACGACGGGACATATTGCTAAACCCCGGAGTGATCAACAGCAGTGCCATTGAGGCCCTGGCTCGCCGGGGCCGCGACGCCCTGCTCGACGAACTCGATGATTCCGGATTACGGGGTCGTGGTGGAGCAGGATTTAGAACGGCCACCAAATGGCGCCTGTGCCGTGATGCGGCAGCCGATGAACATTATGTGGTGTGTAATGCCGATGAAGGCGAGCCGGGCACCTTCAAAGATCGGGTTCTGCTCAACCGTTATGCCGATGACGTTTTTGAAGGCATGACACTGTGCGCAGGTATTATCGGTGCAAAACAGGGCTTTTTGTACTTGCGGGGTGAATACCTTTATCTTCGCGAAGCCCTGGAAAAAACCCTGCAAAAAAGACGCAATAGCAACCAGCTGGGCAACACTATTTCCGGCCAGCCGGGTTTTGATTTTGATATAAAAATTCACCTGGGTGCGGGCGCCTATATCTGTGGTGAAGAATCCGCATTGATCGAATCACTGGAAGGCAAACGCGGCATACCGCGCAACCGCCCGCCCTTTCCGGTAACCCACGGTTATCAAAACCGGCCCACGGTGGTGAACAACGTCGAGACTTTTGTTGCAGCGGGCAGAATTGCGGTTTTTGGGGCGGACTGGTTCCGTTCTGCCGGCATGAAAACCTCGAGCGGTACCAAGCTTTTGAGCATCAGCGGTGATTGCGCGCGCCCCGGTATTTATGAATACCCCTATGGCATCTCTATACGTCAGGTACTTGCCGATTGCGGCGCCAGCAACACCCGGGCTGTGCAGTTATCCGGGGCCGCAGGGGCAACCATTCCCGCACAGGAATTTGACCGGAAAATCGCTTTTGAAGATCTACCCACAGGGGGCTCCTTCATGATTTTCAATCAACAGCGCGATTTGCTGGAAATGGTGCAGAATTTCAGCCAGTTTTTCAGCCACGAAAGTTGTGGCTTTTGTACGCCCTGTCGAGTGGGGGGCACATTAATGCGTGATCTGATCGAAAAAGTTATGGTTGGACATGCCACCCGCTACGATTTACAGGAAATGCGCAATATCGGCCTGGTAATGCAAAAAACAGCCCACTGCGGCCTGGGCACCACCGCACCAAATCCGGTACTGGATACGCTGGAAAAATTTCCCGACATTTATTCAAAACACCTTGCCAACAGGAGCTATGAACCGGCGTTTGATCTGAATGCCTCGCTGGAAGTTGCCAGATGTATTACCGGGCGTGACGATGAGGGCGCCTATATTCGGCACGAGAAATGAATGGTGATAAGACATTCAGGCTGGATGGTAAAGAGATTC
>JAAELZ010000514.1 GCA_024226105.1 Pseudomonadota bacterium
ATAGTTGTTCAGGCGTATCCATGGAATATTGCGTGCCTCCGCGGCTTTTACCAGCGAACCGGTCGAAGGCCCGAACTCCCGTCTCTGGGCACGTAGTACGAATGTTTTTAGCTCATCTTCCCAGTCAAATTCAGGATCAATTTCGTAGTCGACCTCGGATCGCAATGCTTCGGGCAGGCTATGCATTAACAAACGCAAAGCCAGCTCACCGGCTTCGAGGCCGACATCGCGCTGACGATACGCGTAGACCATATTATATTGTCCGGGTGTACCGGTAGAGCGCGTTCGCCCGAAAGTAACATCGGTACTGGCAACGCCCTGGATCTCCAACGCACAGTGCTCCATTACATGGCCCATCCAGGTGCCTTCGTCTTCGTGTAGACGACGAATAAACCCGCCCGGCTCACGGTAAGAACAGCCATGTTCCTGCAAGCCCGGCAGTGCCTCAACCAGGGTATCAATAAATTCCTTACCAATTTTCGCCGTAGGCCAGTCCTCGAGTATGCCCAGATCAACAACATGTCGAATTAAGGGGAAACTTGCCCAGACATTGGGGCCGACGTAAACGTTTGTAGAAAGTATTTTCATATTTTGGTACTCGGTAATTAGTGAGCTAGCCCGGACATTTCACGAATTCATGTGATGGTCGTGCAGAATACGGATTCTACAGTAAATCATCTAATAGAGCGCCGTGCTCGTGCGTGCGGCCGATTGAAGATGATTTGCGGGCGACACCTCCACCTCAAGGGGGCTTAGACCGGCTCCTTTGCGTGCATGTAAACCGGCAGGCTACAGGCGCCACTTTCATCATTTTGAGGCGGATAGGCATGGCGATTAACCAGATCATAGCGACAACCTTCCCCCAGTACATCGACATGCAGGCCTAACAGGCTAAGCGATTCTCCTCCACGAGCCTGCCACATTGAGGAGTATGTCATA
>JAAELZ010000515.1 GCA_024226105.1 Pseudomonadota bacterium
AGAGCAGGAAGGTACATACTGGGGGCAGTGTGCAGAGAACTGTGGTACGGGCCATGCCTATATGCCGATCGTAGTCAAAGCGGTCAGCAAGGAAGAATATGCCGCCTGGAAAGGCGAGCAGCAGGCTAAAACAGCTTCCGCCGCGGCAGAGGCGTCATCTGACAAGGAATGGAGTATGGATGAGTTGATGGCGCGCGGAAAAGCGATCTACGAGAAAGCTTGCGTGGCGTGTCACCAGATTAGCGGTGAGGGTATTCCAGGCGTGTTCCCGGCGCTTAAAGGAGGACCTGTAGCAACCGGTGATATTTCAGAACATATTGGTATTGTGGTGAATGGTGTCGCAGGCACTGCGATGTCTGCCTGGAAGGATCAGCTCAACGATCTTGAGCTCGCTGCTGTGGTGACCTATGAGCGTAACGCCTGGGGTAATGATAAGGGCGATCTGGCGCAGCCAGCCCAAATTAAAGCAGCGAGATGACAGGCACTCGCCCAATCAAACACATTAAATAAGAGCTACACAGATTTAGGAGTTTTATTATGAATGCAACAGCCATCCACGAAGAAGGTCATCACCACGGCCCACCAAAAGGCTATAAGCGCTGGTTGTTTAGTACCAACCACAAAGATATCGGGACAATGTACCTGATTTTTGCATGTGTAATGATGTTTCTGGGCGGTGCAATGGCAATGCTGATTCGTGCTGAGTTATATATGCCGGGCCTGCAGTTTCTGGAGCCTGATTTTTATAATAACATGGTCACCAATCACGCCCTGATCATGGTATTTGGCATGGTAATGCCTGCGGCAGCCGGCCTCGCTAACTGGATGATACCGATGATGATCGGTGCACCGGATATGGCTTTGCCAAGGTTGAATAACCTAAGTTTCTGGTTGTTGCCGATGGCCGCGATCATGTTGGTCCTGTCTATGCTCGCCCCCGTCCTGTTTCCGGGAACCGGAGGGTTTGTAAATACCGGCTGGACGCTTTATCCACCATTGTCTATTCAGTCTGGCATGGGCATGGATTTTCTGATATTTACCGTTCACATTCTGGGTATTTCATCCATCCTCGCGTCGATAAACATTGTCGTAACAATACTAAACATGCGCGCACCGGGTATGAAAATGTTCGATATGCCGATGTTTGTCTGGGCATGGCTGTTTACCGGTCTGTTATTGATTGTAATCATGCCAGTATTAGCCGGTGGTGTAACCATGCTGTTGTTTGATCGTCATTTTGGCACCAGTTTTTTTGATGCAGCGGGTGGCGGTGATCCGGTCCTGTTTCAGCACCTGTTCTGGTTTTTTGGGCATCCCGAAGTGTATGTACTACTACTGCCCTCCATTGGCGTGCTGTCCATGATTATCCCGACTTTTGCCCGTAAGCCTTTGTTTGGCTATAAATCGCTGATTGGTGGAATGGCGGTGCTGTTTACTCTTGGCCTGGTTGCCTGGGCTCACCATCAATACACGGTCGGCATGGCGTATGGGCCCACCGAGTGGTTTATGATTATCACCATTCTGATTTCGATACCGGTCGGCCTGATGTTGCTTAATTTCATGATGACCATGTGGCGGGGCGCGATGACGTTTGAGACACCGATGCTATTTGCGGTGTCGATTGTTCTAATGTTTGCGTTTGCCGGTGTTACCGGTGTCATGCTGGCGGTGGTTCCGGCTGACCTGCAATACCACGATACCATGTTTGTGGTAGCGCATTTTCACTATGCGCTGATTCCGGGTTCTGTTTTAGGTCTGTTCGCCGCCGTATTCTACTGGCTGCCCAAGTGGACCGGAAATATGTATGATGAGAAGCTGGGTAAAATCTTTTTCTGGTGGAATGTCATCTCTTTTAACATCACTTTCTTTCCTCAGCATTTTTATGGGCTGGCGGGAATGCCGCGACGAATCGTAGATTACAACCCGGCGTTCACTGATTTAAATATGGTATCAAGTATTGCAGCTTTCTCGTATGGTATTTCGCACCTGTTGTTTTTATACATTGTTATCAAAACGATTCGAGGCGGTGCGACGGCTGGTGATAAAGTCTGGGAAGGTTCTCAAATCGGTACCCACGGGCTGGAATGGACAGTACCCTCTCCGCCGCCATTTCATACCTTTGAGACAGCGCCTACATTAAAGCCTGTTCAGCACTAATCGTTAGTCGATTATGTATACAGATAGCACAGAGCAGCAGCACAAGAAACTGGCGAGAGCGAATACGCGCCTCGCCCTGCTACTTGGTGGTGTGGTCTTGTTCGCACTATTTGCGACATTTTATTTCTGGCTTAGCCCGCAGGTTCCCTAGTGAGCGATCAGGCCCGGGACAATCAGATGCAAAGTATTTGCGAGCATCGAGCGAAGAAATCGAAACGAACCATTTTCGTGCTCGGTGGAATTGTGGTCGGAATGTTCGCCTTTGGTTTTGCGCTGGTACCGCTGTATCAGTTATTTTGCAACGTGACAGGGTATAACGGTTCCTCTCAGGGCAGGCAGGCAGATGCGGCCTATGTTGGAGAGGTGGATACAAGCCGCCTGATTACCGTTCAATTTGATTCAACCATCAATACCGGCCTTCCCTGGGATTTTAAGCCCCTGACGAAAACACTGCAGGCTCATCCCGGCGAAGTGTATGAAGTCAGTTACATGGCAAAAAACAATGCCGATGAGGCGATCATTGCACAGGCGGTTCCAGGCATTACTCCCTGGCAAGCCACTCAGCACTTTAATAAAATGGAATGCTTTTGTTTTTCAAACCAGACCCTTGAGGCTGGTGAATACAAAGAAATGCCGTTGCGTTTTGTAGTATCACCCGGCCTGCCGGATGATATCGGTACGCTTACTTTATCCTATACGTTTATGAATACCGACCGCGGGAAAAGCCGCAAAGCCGGAGATTCATTTCAGATTTATCCTGCCGCAATAGTCTCGCAGGCAGAAACGATCGCTTCACCTCTCACAATGAATACCAGCTTTGGAGGCAGTACAAGATGACCACCACCGATAACCATTATTATATTCCCGAGGGTAGCCACTGGCCTATCATCGCGGCGATAGGCATTATCACCACCTTGTTTGGCGTGGTCGTGGCGGTCAATGGAGCAGGGCCCGGCGGTATCATAATGAGCGTCGGCCTGGTTATTCTTGCTTATCTGTTTTTTGGCTGGTTCGGAGATGTGATAGACGAGTCGATGTCAGGCAAGTACAACGAATCAGTGGATGCCTCATTCCGTCAGGGCATGGCGTGGTTTATCGGTTCTGAAGTATTTTTCTTCGCCACCTTTTTCGGTTGTTTATATTATTTGCGCGCCATTGTAGGGCCCTGGCTGGGCGGTGAAGGCCACCTTGGCGATACTAATATGCTGTGGGAAGGCTTTACCTTCGCCTGGCCAATGATACAGTTGCCTGATGCGAGCACCTATACTACGGCCAAGGAGGCCATGGGACCGATGGGCATTCCTTTGCTGAATACCATTATTCTGCTTTCCAGCGGGGGAACGCTCACCTGGGCGCACTGGGGCCTAAAAAAGGATAACAAGACGCAACTGGTACTGGGTCTATTGATCACGGTGGTACTGGGTGTGACGTTTTTCGGGTTTCAGGCGTATGAGTATTATCATGCCTACCATGCAATGGATCTGACACTGAATTCAGGTATTTATGGCTCAACCTTTTATATGTTGACGGGTTTCCACGGTTTTCACGTAATTATCGGAACCATTATGCTTATCGTGATGACGGTTCGAGCCATTAAAGGGCATTTTTCGCATGAGCACCACTTTGCATTTGAAGCGGCGGCCTGGTACTGGCATTTCGTGGACGTGGTCTGGATCGGTCTTTTCTTTTTCGTTTACTGGCTCTAGGAGTCCGGCTTATTGCCCGCCGTGCTCGTGTGTACGGTCGCTTGAAGATGGTTTGCTGTGCAATCAATAACAAGCAAGGGCGCGTGTTGTCACGAATTGCCCGGGTTAAAACCGGTGAGGCTGAATCTGGCCGGTTAAATAGCCAATCACTAAAACAGCAATTAGCGCAATTGACAATATAACCCTTACGGTTAAACTGGTGACGACCCGCTTCTGATTGTCAGAATCCTTGAACAGGAAAATTACGCCTGAAGCAAGGCTGAGTAGTATCAGGCCTAGAATGGTTATCGCCAAAATCTTAAGCATTATGGGGTTTCGTTAAGTTCGAAAACTATTGAGCGTTGTTTGTACCTGGAAGCGTGTCGGGCTTAACATGTTTCGTTCAAAACAGCTAAACCTGGTAGGCTCCCGGGTGATTTTACTCTGGTGATTTGAAAAAATGCGGTTTTCGGTTAAAAAAAGTGAAGTCACTATTTTTATTTTGTTCTTTGTTTTGTTTTCAAGCCTGGGGAGCTGGCAGCTCAAACGTGCGGAGGAAAAACGCCGTATCGAAATCCAGATAAATGCAAGAAGCGCTGATAAGGCCTTGCTATTGACCGGGTCGGTCGAGTGGGATGCTGAGACTAATGAGTATCAGAAAATAAAAGTGAAGGGCGAGTTTGTGCGGGATGGGCAGTTATTGATTGACAATATTATTGTCGACAGTAAGCCCGGGTATCACGTTATTACACCCCTGAAAATTGCCGGCTCGGACCTGCATATTCTGGTTAATCGTGGCTGGGTTGCGCAGGGCCGATCGCGAAAGGTATTGCCGGAAGTGGAACTGCCAGCGGGTGAAATTGTCCTGCAGGGCATTGTAAGAACGCCGTCGGCATTGCCTTTTGTCGAAAGC
>JAAELZ010000516.1 GCA_024226105.1 Pseudomonadota bacterium
ACACGGCTATCTTCAATTGGGTGTCGAGGTATACGGCGGTGCCCTGTTAACGCCCTGGTTTGACAGAGATTTATCAATCGCAGGCCGTCTCACCGCCACAGATAAAGGCGGAAAACTGCTTACCCGGCTGATCGATTTTCAGCGGCCACTGGGCAGCATTCCCAGCCTGGCGATACATCTAAACCGGGAGGTTAATGAAAAAAATGAAATCAATAAACAAAATCATTTGCCCCCGGTTATGGGCCTCATCGAAAAGGAGCCGGACCTTGAAAGCCTGTTGCTAAAACAGCTTGTCAAACAGTATCCACAGGAATCATTCGATAGTATTCTGGCTTTTGAGCTAAGTTTATACGATACACAGCCGCCCGCGATTATCGGCCTGCAGCAAAGCCTGGTGGCATCGCCACGCCTGGATAACCTGTTGAGCAGCTACATCGGCCTGCGTGCACTGCTGGAACACAGGCAAAAAAGCAACTGCCTGCTGGTATTGAGTGATCATGAAGAAGTCGGTAGTGCGACCGCCGCAGGCGCTGGCGGGCCTTTTCTGGAAACGGTATTACGCCAGATTTGCGGTGATGAAGCGACCTATCGAAAGGCGCTGGATAAGTCATTGCTGATCTCAGCGGATAATGCACACGCCGTTCACCCAAACTATGCAGATCGCCATGAACCCAAACATCAGCCGCAAATTAACGCCGGGCCGGTGATCAAGATCAACCACAACCAGCGTTACGCCACGAACAGCGAAACACAGGCATTGTTTGCACGCCTGTGCCAGAAAGAAGGCGTACCCTGCCAGCAGTTTGTGGTGCGCAGCGACATGGGCTGCGGCTCAACGATCGGGCCCATTACCGCCGCCGAGCTTGGTATTCGAACGGTTGATATCGGCGCGCCTCAATTGGCTATGCATTCCGTTCGAGAATTAGCCGGTGTCGCAGACTGCGACCATTTGTTCAGGGCGCTGTGTGCTTTTTACAATGAAACCGAATTAATGAGCTAGGAGCCTGTTGCTACCAGCCACCCCCCCCGCCGCCTCCCCCGCCACCACCAGCACCCCCTCCTCCCGAAAAACCACCCCCGGAGGAGCTTGGTGCGGTTGCCGCGGAGGCAACGCTACTGCTAAGTCCGGATCCCATTGTTGAACCAAGATTGGCGGCATTAAGCCGACCACTGTCCCGCCCGGAATACCAGCCCGGTTGATACGCCTCCTGTTCTTTTGAGCTTTTTTCCAGTATGCCGGCAAATTGTTTGCTCCATTGATTTTCAACGTTCAGCGCGATCGCATAGGGCAGCAATTGCTCGAACAGTTCGGGTGTTTTGTCGGGCGGGTGCAGAATATTCAGGCGGTGTTGCTCGGCTGTTGAAAGATAGAGCCGAAAGCCTTCTATTTCATCGAGAATTTTTTGCCCAAATGGCGTAGGTGCTTTGAGCAGAAAGTGAAACAGCGCGAACAGGCCCGCGACAAAGAGGCTCAGCCAGATCATGCCAAACGAGTTGAACAGGGTAAAAGAGGTCTGCTGCAGGCCCGCAAAAACAAAAAATCCAGCCGGCAGCAAAGTAAGCAAACGGAGTTTATTTTGTGTTAGCCCGATACCGGCAAACACAAAAATGGCCAACGGCAGAAGGTGCGCGAACTCAAGCTGTGCATTGGCCAGGTGCAGGCCGCACAGCGTCAGGGCCAGGGTGCCGACCAGGAGCCCTACCCAGGAATAGCGACGGTTATCCCGATACACGCTATCGCGCCATTCGAGCTTGAGTAGCTTCGCCAGGCGTTTTTTGGCCAGGGCAACCGTTTTATTGTAGTTGCTCCCGAGCGTTATTTGGCCTGTACCCTGAAGCAGGGTTTTGTGAACCATGTGTTCAATACTTGTCAACGTGCCACGCTTTTTTGTTTGCTCGTCAGCGGAGGTATCGTAGAGCCTGAACGCTTGCCCTTCGAGTTGCTCTATACGGGCGAAACCCTTGATAGCAATATTAATCAGGGCAGCGCTAAACGC
>JAAELZ010000517.1 GCA_024226105.1 Pseudomonadota bacterium
ACCAGAACCAGAACCAGAACCAGAACCAGAACCAGAACCAGAACCAGAACCAGAACCAGAACCAGAACCAGAACCAGAACCAGAACCAGAACCAGAACCAGAACCGGAGCCGGAACCAGAACCAGAGCCGGAACCAGAACCGAAACCAGAACCGAAACCAGAACCGAAACCAGAACCGAAACCAGAACCGAAACCAGAACTGAAGCCTGTATTAAAACCGGCTCAGCCTGCTGCGAATAGAGCAGTTATAGAGTCGGTTGAGGCGCGTTATCGTGCTTTACTGCGTACGGCAATTGAACGAAAGAAACAGTATCCATCTCGCGCCCGGAGAATGCACCAGGAAGGCGATGTTCTGGTCTCTTTTCTTATCCATCGCGATGGTCAGATCACAGACATCAGTATTCTAAAATCCTCGGCGAGGAAAATACTGGATAAAGAGGCACTAAGGGCAATAAAGGCGATCGGCCAATTTCAACCCATTCCCGGGCAAATCAGCCGCAATCAATGGCAGTTTGAGATATTGCTTGAATTCTCGCTTAATTAAATTGTTGTAGCAGAGTTGGTTTTCCGTGCCTATGTCAGCTGTGGCTTCAGAATGATTTGAGTGAAATCCCTTGTTAAAGGGGTTTTAGGGTGTACTCATGTTGTTGGGCCAGGTTGGTGCCGGGTTTGAGTGCCAGGTGTAAATCGGCGCTACGGGCAAAATTGCGCCGACCATGGTTGCAGATATTGGTTTTTTTTCAGAGCCTCGATGTTTATTTTGCTTAAACCCTTTGCGCTGCTTTTTTCTTCAGTTGATGCCTTAATTTCCCACTACTTTTTTAAAATTCAGATGCCTTGAAATAGGCGGACTGCTCATTTCAACGTGGAGATAGTACTCGCGCAGAGAGCGAGGCAGGAGCAATGCAAAACATCACCTGTTGGAAATTAGCCTGGAGGCAAATTGTCTAACAGAGATAAATAAATAGTAAAAACTAAAGGATATGAGTGCTTTGTATTTACGGGGCACGGTTGTAGCTTCAGGAAAGCTTCATGTTGGAGCTGTTTTACGGGAGGAAGAACGTAAGCGTGAAACCTGCTTAACCGCCTGAGCTGATTCTTTCCAATGCGGGCAAATCAAGTATGCAAAATCCTTCTCTGTCTATGAGGATGTGGCCATCAAGTTCCAGTTGTTTGATACTTCTGATCAACGTTCTTTGGGTAACACCCAGCATATTCGCCAGTTCGAGACGGGATAATAAATCTTTCAGATGACCGCTATCTAGATGTCGCTTTCGGTGGCTATCCTTTAGATAAACAAGATAAGAGGCGAGACGCTGTAGTGCATTTTTCTGCCCCAGATTGGCAATATGGCTAATATAGAAATTCAGATCTCGTGACATCGCCCGCATTAGCATATCAGAGATTTCTTTGTGTCGATGGATGCTGTTATGCAGATCAACGTATTTCAGGTGGCAGACCGTGACATCGTTAAGCGCTTGGGCTGAGCCACCATGTGTTTCCAGGTGCAGATCTTCACAGGCTATCAGATCTCCGGGTATTTGCGCCAGTTTATGAATTTGCTGTTTGCCATTGGGCAGGGTTTTATAAACTTTAACTTCGCCGGTTAACAGGATATACAGATGTCGGCAGGCTTCTCCCTTTTTGTACAGGTTTTCTCTTTTTCTGAATTGTCCCAGGCTTAGACCGGGCTGCAAATCCCGTTTGGCTTCAATACTTAAAGTTGAAAAGTAATATGAAGTATCCATGATGCAGGAATTGCACCTGATTTTTGAAGGCTTGTTCGGGCAGGGACCGATAATGTTGGTTTGCGGTACTCGATACTTTAATGTTCTAATCTCCATACCGTGAACATATTGGATAAATAAAAAAACTCAATGTGGCATATTGCCGCTATGTTGCGAGCTTTACGCTAAACTTTTCCGGGTCGAGAACCATTCAGTTCATTGAAAAACCCGGGCGAAAAAACCGGGTCAGAGATCAATTGATACTTATATTGGAGTTAATTGATCTCTGACCTGTTTCTTGAAGCGGTGATATTTCCCCAATCTTGCCTAAATGAGTCGGCTCGCCTTTAATTGTTTCGAAACCGGTGTTGTTTTGATACAGTTGGCTTAGGTCAAACAGTCTCTGAGGGCTATTTCAATTGCCAGAATCTCTGGACACGAACACAATAACGAAAGACAGCGTCTGCGGCATTTGCCCTTCGGGTTGCGGCGTAACGGCCCATTTCAAAGAAGGCCGTTTTGAGCGCATGACCCCGCTGAAAAATCACCCACTGGGAATAGTGTGCCCGCGTGGTGGGCGGGCCAGCGAAATTGTCTATTCAGAAGATCGCCTTGCTTATCCGCAGCGCCGAACAAGTAAGGGGCTGGAAAGAGTTTCCTGGGATGATGCTTATGAAATCTGGATTGGCGCAATGGAGAAAATTTCCAGGCAGTATGGCCCGGAAGCGCTTTGTCACTATACCGGGCGCGGCAATTTCGAATTTGGCCTGAACGAGTTCTTTGCACCCAGCGGTACCTCGGAAACCTCGGCCAATGCAGTCCTTTTTCCTTTTGGTTCGCCGAACGTCACCGGAGTTGGTTCTCTGTGTTACGCAGCGCAGGGCATGATTGCGCCCCAGGCATCTTTCGGGCGGCACATGCGTGGCATGCAGGAGGACCTTGAAAACGCCGATCTAATCCTGGTTTGGGGAGCCAATCCGATCACCGATTCCCCACCGGTGAACATGCGCCGCATCAAACAGGCCAAAAGAAATGGTGCTCGTGTTGTGGTCATCGACCATAGACGGAGCGAAACCGCCCGTGCCGTTAACGCGGAATGGATCGGCATCCGGCCCGGTACCGATGGTGCCCTGGCCCTGGGTGCGCTGCATGTGATGATCAAGGAGGGCATTTTCGATCGCGCCTTTGTCACTGACTGGACCCATGGTTTCGAAGAATTGTGCCAATACGTGGAGGCATTTTCACCAGAGCATGTGGCCTCCATTACCGGTATCAGTGCCCGGGTAATACGTGATCTGGCTCGCTCCGTTGCCACCGCAAGCGGATGTTCTATCCTCATGTATACGGGCCTTGAATACTCTAATAGTGGCGTCCAGGCGATCCGTGCTGTATGGATTTTGCAAGCCATCGGTGGCCATCTGGATGTGCCGGGCGGCAAGCAGTTCAAGATGAATGACCGCTTGTTGCTGGATCGCATGGAGACGAATCCACCTGCAGACGCTCGCCCGCCCATTGGCTTTGAGGAATTTCCCCTTTATCACGCGACGCGCAAGGAGGCGCACGCCGCCTTGTTGCCAAAAGCCATATTAGAAGGTGATCCATATCCCATCCGTGGCATGATCATCAGCGGTGCATCCATCATAACCTCATGGCCAAACCCCGGGCGTTGGCGAAAGGCGCTGGCAGCCCTTGATTTTCTGGTTGTGGTTGATCGTTTTCCGACAGCGGATGCCGAATTTGCCGATCTGGTATTACCGGCAACCACTATGTTTGAAAATGAATCTTATGCCATTCACGATGGCTACATTCAGCTTCGCTCACGGGTACTGGAGCCACAGGGGGAAGCCCGCAATGACTACCTGATTTTTACTGAATTGGCCAGACGCCTGGGGTATGGCGAGCGCTGGCCGCAAACGGAAGCGGAAAAAATCGCCTGGGCCCTGAGAAATTCACCTTTTAGTGTTGATGATTTGCGAAAAAATCCAGCCGGGCTGACTTTTGATCTACCAAAAATGCGCTATCGAAAATACCAGAGTGGCGAAATTCGGCCGGACGGAAAACCCGGTTTCCTGACCAAAACCGGGAAATTTGAACTTGTATCTGAATGGTTTCGTGATCATGGTTACGACCCCCTGCCTGTTTATACAGAGCCGTGCGAAGGGCCATTGGCCAACCCGGGTCTGGCCAGGCAGTATCCATTGGTTTTTAATTCCGGTGCACGCACCCAGTTTGCATTTCGTTCCCAACACTACAACATCCCTTCCTTGCTGGTGCGTCAGCCAAAGCCACTGGTACAAATGCATTCAAAGGATGCTGCAAAGCGAGGAATTGCGGATGGCGACCCGGTCGATGTGGTATCCCCGCGTGGTCGGGTGCGATTCTGGGCCGAAGTAAGTGAGCATATTGTCGAAGGTGTCGTAGAGGTAAACATGGGCGGGGGGGGTGGTGTCGGGGCTCAGGAATGGCGTCAGGCCAACGTCAACGAATTGACCGATCCGGAAAATTATGATCCCATATCCGGGTTTCCGGTATTCAAGGCGCTACTTTGTGACGTCGAGAAAGCCGGATAATCTTCGGGAACCATGGTGGTCGTCTTGATTTCCAGATGATGCCTTCACGGGCTACTAGATTTTGGTTTTTTCGTAACTTTCCTGGAAGCTACACGTTGCCTCCAGTTTAGAGATTTCTGTTACACTGCCGGGGTGGTTTAGCACACTAGCAGATCACATCAAACTAAAATAAATCAAGCAGGAGGTAAGTTATGAGCGTTTTTTTGATAGCAGAAGTACAGGTCACTGATGAAGCGTGGATCCCCGATTATGCAGCTAAAGTGCACGATATTGTTGCCGGACACGGTGGAAAATACCTGTCGCGCAGCGCAAGTATAGAACAACTGGAAGGTGAGTCTCAGGACACCACCTTGATCGCTCTTATTGAGTTCCCGTCAGCGGATGCCCTGAAAGCTTTCGTCAATGACCCGGAATACGCCCCATTTGCTAAAGCCAGGCAGGATGGCAGCGACAGCCGTTTTCGCATGATCGATGATACAGACGTCGCGGGCAGCATCCCGTATCTACCGGCTGCCTGATCAGGGCAAGGGAAAAGTGGGGTCAGATGAAACTTATTAAAAAAGTTTCATCTGACCCCACTTTTCCTTTTTCCAAAATGCGATGACGTTATATAAAAAAGATGCGGTAGTACTCGAATCGCTCACAGCTGAGCAGTTTCGTGTGACCCAGGAAAATGGCACCGAAGTGCCGGGTAGTGGTGTGTATCTGGGCAATCACAAGCCTGGCATCTATGTCGATATTGTCTCGGGCGAACCCCTGTTTGCATCTTCTGCAAAATATGAATCAGGCTGTGGCTGGCCCAGTTTCACCCGGCCGATTGATGATGGTTTTATCAATGAATTCACAGACACCGCGCACGGGATGGCACGAACGGAAGTTCGTTCAAACCATGGTG
>JAAELZ010000518.1 GCA_024226105.1 Pseudomonadota bacterium
CTGGAGAACCTGCAGGCCTGGGATGTTGCGTACTATTCTGAAAAACTGAAGCAGGATATATTCAGTTTTTCAGACGAAGAACTGCGCCCCTATTTCCCGTTGAATACCGTGCTCACCGGCCTGTTCGAAGTGGTTAAACGAATTTTCGGGATGCAGGTGCGCCCTGCCGAGCGCCCGGAAGTCTGGCATGAAGACGTAAAATTTTTTGAAATTTGTGATGCCCGGAACAATCGACGCGGCTGGTTCTATCTGGATTTGTACGCACGCGAACATAAACGTGGCGGTGCCTGGATGGCCGATTGCAGCAACCGGCGAAAAACAGCCGGAAAATTGCAGTACCCAATCGCTTTTATGACCTGCAATTTCGCTAAACCCGTTGGCGAACAAGCTGCATTATTGCGTCATGACGACGTGATCACCCTGTTCCACGAATTTGGTCATGGCCTGCATCATATGCTAACCCGGGTAGACGTCAGCAGCGTCGCAGGCATAAGCGGTGTTCCGTGGGATGCCGTCGAGCTGCCCAGCCAGTTTCTTGAAAACTGGTGCTGGCAACGCGAAGCACTGGATTTTATCTCCGGCCATATTGATACCGGTGAACCTCTGCCCGATGAACTGCTGCAAAAGATGCTGGCGGCGAAAAACTTCCAGGCTGCAATGCAGATGCTACGTCAAATTGAGTTTTCCCTGTTCGATTTGCGCCTGCATAAAAATGCCGAAAATGATATCTGTATTCAGTCAATCCTGGAGGCTGTTCGATCGGAAGTCGCAGTGGTTAAGCCGCCCGAATTCAATCGCTTCGCCCACGGCTTTTCGCACATTTTTGCGGGGGGATACGCAGCCGGCTACTACAGCTATAAGTGGGCTGAAGTGCTGTCTGCCGACGCCTTTAGCCGCTTTGAACAGGACGGAATCTTCAACCCGGATACCGGCCGGGATTTCCTGCAGCACATTCTTGAAAAAGGCGGCAGCGAATCACCCATGGTTTTATTTGAACGCTTTCGCGGTCATAAACCTGATATTGAGCCCTTGCTAAGGCATTCAGGTCTGATTTAATATGCAGCATCTATATTAGCTCGGACAATTCATGACAACATGCGCCCTCGTAGTCTATTGATTCCACAGCAAATCATCTTCAATCGACCGTACACAAGAGTACAGCGCTCTGTCTGATGATTTAGTGTAAAATCAATATTCTGCGCGATCATCACATGAATTCATGAAATATTCGAACTAAATCCATGAAAAAAAGACTATTTTGAGAAATTTCTCCCCTAAAACCACACTAATTGTCAGCATCATGCTGGCTTTAATTTATTCTGCAAGCGCGCCCGCCATCACGCTCTACAAATGGGTAGATGCCGAGGGCAATATTTCGTACCAGGATCAGCCTCCCGCGGAAGGACAGAAATACGAAGAAAAATCGTTCTCCAGCGAAGGTACACGCACCGGGGACACCAATGCCGAGATAGCCCGATCACGCGCCATGCAGGAAAACCCGGTGATGCTTTATATTGCTGAGAATTGCGACAGCTGCGACCTGGTGAGTAGAATACTGGAATCCAATAACGTGCCTTAC
>JAAELZ010000519.1 GCA_024226105.1 Pseudomonadota bacterium
TAAATCACTACACCACTGTGAGTTTATGGAAGAGGCACAAAACGTGGTGTTCGTGGGCGGCCCCGGAACCGGCAAAACCCATCTGGCCACAGCCATTGCTGTTCAGGCCATACAACATCATCATAAGCGTGTACGGTTCTTATCCACGATTGAACTGGTTAACTTCCTGGAGCAGGAAAAGCTGGATGGAAAACAAGGGCGTCTAGCAAATCGATTGCTGTATACCGATTTGGTGATACTGGATGAACTGGGTTATCTGCCCTTCAGTCAGGCCGGGGGCGCATTGCTGTTCCATTTGATCAGCAAATTATATGAACGTACCAGCATTATGATCACCACCAATCTCAGCTTTGCAGAATGGCCTCAAGTATTTGGTGATGAAAAGATGACAACCGCTTTACTCGATCGACTGACTCATCACTGCCATATTATTGAAACGGGCAATGAAAGCTATCGATTGAAACACTCAACCAACAACATGGAGAAAAATAGACAAAAGCAAAAGAAATGAGCCATAATTTGGCTAAATAGGCGGGTCAATATTCAGTGCAAATACTGGGTCACTTTTGGATGCAATTTAACACTCCCAATGTGAGTCGTATTAGATAACTACCCAATTTTATTGTGTACTATTTGGTAGATCCTCCAAAATAACGCGCTCAACCCGCGATTCGCCCTGCGGGGCACAATCGCTACGCTCCTATACTCAAAATCACTCCCGGCGCTTTTGTATCTACGCCCTCCCTGGCTTCGACCCTTCTGGGGCATCGTCGCGCTCCAATACTCAAAATCGCTCCTGGCGATTTTGTCGAACGCTGATGATTCGAATAGGTTTTAGATACCATCACACATAAAAAACCCGGCA
>JAAELZ010000520.1 GCA_024226105.1 Pseudomonadota bacterium
AGGTCAACGGTCAGATTGCTCCTGCTGAGGCCGTTATTGTTCTTCCACCAGCGATAGCTCCCCTGGGCAGACAATGAGCCTGAGACAATTTCAACGGGTTGAGACCAATTTTTCAACACACTACTGAAAAGTGGATGCTCGTCATCGAGTTGGATATCAGAAACTGAATAACGTACATGTCCAGTGCTGTTGGCCGGGTTGAAGCGAATCCGGGACACTAACTTACCTCCCGGTTGATCGACATCACACGAGAAGATTCCACCTAGTTCTGCGGGATCTTTATCCAGTAGTTTTCCCTGTTCTGAATTTCCGAAGTCCATTTCACATTGATCCAGCGAGAGCTGATAGTCAATGTCTTCGTAGAGTATGCTTTGGGTTTTTGCATTCACCGACCATTTGGATTCCTCTCGATCCGGACAGATGCCGTTAAGTTGTACGGAGCCGGGTTTGACGAGCATATCGCCTATTTTTACAAGAGGTGCCGTTAGTTGTGCGCCGAATTCGCACAAATCCGAAATTTTATCCGACGCAAACGTAGTTAAGGTGATTTTGTCTAATTGTGCACCGGGTATGTGAATATCCTCCAGGGTGAGGCTGCTCAGCTGGATTTGCCCCCCCTGGTCGTTGGAAAGCAGCATCTCCCCATTTTTAATCGCCAACAAATTTGGGAGTTCAAATACCAGTTTTCCCAGTGTATTCGGGCCCTGTTTTAAATTGTTCAGGCTTATGTGCGATGAAGTCAGGAATTCCAGCCGGTATTCATTGCCTTTTTGCCTGATGCTGCCTTCCAGTTCAGCTTGCATAGCATGTGCCTGCATGCCTGAAAGTTCAGGCTGCTTGCCCGTCGCTGAAATTGTGAAATTCGTTTTCCCGGAGCCAGGCGCTGAAAAATAGCTAACATCCGCTACCAGCAAGCCTGTTAGATTATCAGGCTGCCCGATCAATGCGCTGATCTGCGCCAGGTCAAGGCTGATCGATCCGGCCAGCCCGGTTCCGTCGCTTAACGCCTTCAAATTGACCGAGAGAGGGGTCGCGTTGGGCGAAATGAGCTGCAAATCAATACCGGACTCGGGTGATAGAAGCAAGTCTATCCGGTGAGCCCTGTTACGGCGGTCCAGCAGGCTGAATTGACCGCTGATCTTTTGTGCCTGCCGGGTAATTTCACCTGAAGCCTTCAGGGTCAGCGTGCCATCAGCCGCATAGAGTGACAGATTTTCAAACATGAGCGAGCGTGCAGGAATGAACTCATGCCAGGTCAAACTCAGGATTACAGCCACCATTTCAGGGGAGGGAAGAAGGTTTGTTTTAACGCTCGTTTCATCGGGCACCTGAAACAGGGACAGGCTTTCGATATGTATTGTATCCGCTGAACCTGACAGCAGTTTCGCCAGCTGATAATCTGTTTTCAGTTTCTGTAAGCTGATCTTAACGCCTTGATTGGACATTTCAGCATAATCTATCGTTGCCGACTCAAGCCCGACAGGCCCGACTTTGATTTCAATATCGGTAAATCCCAGTTGTGAAAGCTGATATCGGGCAATTCCCGCTAGCAGTGAGGGTAAGGCCAGATAGGCTAGCAACAAAAAGAGCAACAGGCCCAGCGTTGTTAGCGATAATCTGAATAATAGTTTCATATAAGATTAGACCGGGTGATTTTTGAGGCTCGTGGGAAAGACATCAAGTTAACGTCATTGCGTACATCGAGCACAGCGCAGCAAACTAAATACTTATGGTATCTTACAAGCATACGGCATGTTGCAAACAAATCAGGAATACCCGTGGGCTTCTATTTTTTAACACAATAAAGTGTATCATCACTGCGTATTTTTGTGTTGAGTTTGGCTGGCTATTGGGTGACCCTGTGTTCAATCTTTTTCCACTACAATGCCTTATGAGAAACAATTGGTTGGTTGACAATGGTTGATAGTAGATCGGATCAAAATTTGAAACCCGTAGCCGATCTCTGGTATTCGATCGAGGCATTTGAAAGCAACATTCTGCTGTTGCGCGAGACGCATATCGATCCCTATGCCGTGGGAGATATCTGGATTGTGCGCGGTCGGGATTGCGATCTCGTCGTCGATACCGGCAGCGGCAAGGTCAACCCGGCGCCGCTGGTCGAGACCATCGCGGCCAAACCGGTGACCGCCATCGTGTTGAATGCGTCCTACGACCACGCCGGTGGCTGGCACAATTTTTCCGAGCGATTATGTCATCCACTCGATGCAGTCATGCTTGAAACCTTCGATGTCGAATCCGCCGAGGTTTTCGATTATCTGAACGACGCCACGCTGAAAGCGTTTCCCGTAGCAGGGTATCAACTCACCGACTATTCTCTGACCCGGGCCTCGCCGACTCATACGGTTGACGAAGGTGACGTCATCGATCTCGGTGATCGCCGTTTACGGGTCATGCATGTCCCCGGGCGTTCTCCCGGCGGGCTGGCACTGTGGGAAGAGACCAGTGGCTGCCTGTTTACCAGCGATATGCTTTACGACGGGGATCATGGCCTGGCCTGGCCGCCCGAGGATCCGGTTGCTTATTGCGCGAGTCTACGCCGCTTTCGCGAGTTACCGGTCAGGCGGGTTTATCCCGGGCACTACGGTTTGTTCGAGCGCGAGCGCATGATCGAAATCATCGATACAGAAATCGCCCTGCTGGAACAGGGCTAGAGCGCTCACCCAATGAATCTGCCGGATTGATGCTGCCACGGTTTGGCGTACAAACCACCGCCCAGAAGCAATAAGCAAAAAGAAGGGCAACCTGTTTCATTTTCTTTTAACGGGTTACCTTCTAGATATTGCCAGTTCAAACCTCAACCAGAATCAAAATCAAACGATCTATCGTGTCTGACGCCATTGGCTTTATGCTTTTTTAATAATACCGACTACAAATAGGAGCAGTGCAGCACCAACTGTTGCTGTAACGATTGAGCCGATTAGCCCACCTGCTGATATGCCGAGCAAGCCAAATACAAAACCACCTAAGGTTGCACCGATTACACCGACAACGATATTGCCGAGCAGACCAAAACCACCGCCTTTCATTAGGGTTCCAGCAAGCCAGCCCGCCGCGGCACCAATTGCCAGAAATACAATCAATCCTGTTATATCCATAACTTCATCTCTATTGGTAAATAGACAGCGGTCATGGTATCAGAGATCAACAGTTCCGTATATCTTCTTCTCTGAAATTGTTGCGAGTAAATTATCTGTCCTGGTAATTAGCACATGAACCGTCCGGATTTATTCTACGCCTGTTTGGAGGCGCTGGATGGATCGGACAGAGTTTCATGAAAGGATAAAACAGATGAGATTTAAAGAAGCCTATGAAGGTTATCAATGCAAACGGCTGACACAAGATGAAGCTGCAACCCTGCCCGGGGTTTGTGATCGTTGTTTTCGCAGATATATGCTGCGGTACGGGTTTAGCGAGCAACCAGGCGATAGGAGAGGGTGATTTATTTCGTGGTGAAGCACTCAAGTTTGAGGCAAGGGAGGAGGTGCAGCTAATGGTTATCCACACGGGACAAAATTACTTATCGCCATACCCGCGAAAGCGGGCAATTAGAAGTTTCGGATAGATGAATTCCAGATTCCTGAGGCCCCGCTTCACGGTTGCAACGTATTCGTTCGAGTAGTGGTGCCACTTGCCCCGTTAACAGGCATCTGTATCCGGCAGGTACACATTGAGTTTGCAGGGATTCAAAACATTTTAATTATCCCGCTATAACGCATTCCAATGGCAATAGCCTAACTATCGGGAATAATTAGGTTATGCTCAAATATACCCTATTAACAATTCTTGCGATAAGATGAAAACAGGCCCTAGAGAAATTACTACGCCATTTCGGCCCATTCCACTGGATGTGCCTGAAGGCATGAAACCCAATGAGTTTTTCAATAGTACGGAAAATCTCAATGATCTGATGCATAACAACGGCCTGTTGCAAAACCCGGAAAACCTGCTGTTGTACCGCAAGGCTTTGGGGCACTCTAATGAGTTTGACTGCTCGATAATCTATAACACCTCAAAAACCATTCTGGACCCCCTGGGAAGGCCGGTTAGACGTACCCAGGTACCGGACCATGTCAAACACGTATGGAATCGAATGAACCAGATCATGATTGAGTTCATGCTGGAGAAATACCCCGACCCGGAAAGCCATCTCGTTCTCTGCGGTGAAGCCAGTCTGGATGCTACCTGGCCCTTGACCTCGCCCGGCGTGCCCAGCATCCGCATGCTGCACAACCATTTTATTGTCTTTAACAAGCAGCAGTTGCGTGATGCAGCGCTGGCAGACCCGAACAATGAAAACCTTACCGACGGCGGTCAGCACAGTCTTTTCCAGAGTTATATGAGTGACGTTTACCAGGTCTTTTTTGATACCCTGGATTTAAAAATATTGAAACCGATGGCGGGTAAGGAATCACAAATCAAGCTTACTGGCTATCCGCAGGGCCTGCCTTGCTGGGAAGTAACGGGGGGTGTCGAAGCCTTAAAAGATATCAATTTCTGGTGCGAATATGATGTTATCCTGAAAGGCTTTATCGATTTTTATCGTACTTTTTTCACCCAGGTTTCTTCCAGAAATGCGCCTTTGCCGGGCAATTCGAATTTCCCTAAAAATGTCGAAGAGCAATTACTCTTTAACAATGATTTTCTGGGGGCGGCCAAACGTGTGCGGGACCAGTGTGTCAGCGATGCCAGGTACGCCAATCTGATTCGTTGGCAGCCTGCATTCAAACAGTTGATCTATCGTAATGATACTGGAAAGCTGGTGGTTACTATCAGTCAAAACTCCATTGGTAACGCTATAACCGAGTTGCTGGGGGTGGTGGTTAAGCGTGCCCCGGACCGGGAAGCCTATGAGCAAAAAGAGCCCGCTCTAATCGAAAAATTGCTTGAAGTCAGGCAGCGATTGATAGAAGCAGACCTTGGTGAAACGATTAGTACGGAATACTGGTAGTAAAAACGATATTCAATTACTGATGCCAACCCGAAAGTTGAACCTAAAATTTTAGCGGCTGAGCAAAACCGCGCTTAGATGGTGATCTTCCATTGCCTGACAACCTTGCTTCATTCGTAATCCTGTTGGTTGAATGAACGCTATTTGCGTATAAAGCAGACATTTGCCCATAATAACTCGAAAATCAGTCCGAATGACCGCCCAGAACAGTCAATCAACTACAGTTAACTTTTGATAGTAATTGCGATTTTTCCTTTATGGCGTCCTTCTCCGAAGTAACGTAAGGCTTCGGGCACTTCGCTCAACGAATAGGTTCGATCGATAACGGGGATGAGCTTGCCGGCCTCCATCAGTTCCTTCAGATCGGTCAGACCCTTGTTTGGCCCCTCAGCCACCAGGCAAAGCTTCCTGTCCTCGTGCGTCAGCGATGCAATAAAACTCAGGAACCAGAGTTGATAAACGCGAGGTATAGAACCGCCGATCATGGCATAGGTTCCCCCTGGCCTCAATGCATGCCTGTTATTGAGCATAGACCGAAAATTCTGACAATCAATAATGAGGTCGTATCGTTTTCCGGTCCTGGTAAAATCTTCTTGCGCGTAATCGATAATATGATCTGCGCCAACCGAGCGAACAATATCCAGCTTATGTGAGGCATCCACGCCAGTGACCTCTGCCCCGTAGAGTTTGGCAAGCTGAATGGCGAATGTACCTACGCCGCCGCCAGCTCCATTGATCAACACCTTATGTACCGGCTGTATTTGCCCAGCTTTGCGAAGTCCCTGCAGGGCCAGGACACCCGCTTGCGGCACGGTGGCGGCTTCTTCGAAAGTTAAATTTGCAGGCTTCAGTTCAAGACTGGATTCGTGTGCGCTGGCATATTCTGCAAAGCCACCCCAGTTATCCCAGAGATCTCCAAACACCTCGTCTCCTGGCTGGAATCGCGTTACCTGTCTACCAATGGCCTCGACTGTCCCTGCTATGTCCGCACCGAGTCTCTGCTTTCCGGGCCTGGGTCTCAACAGTCCGAACATAATCCGGTTTATAAACGGTGTGCCGTTGAAGAACTCCCAGTCCCACGAGTTGACAGATGAAGCGTGAATACGAATAAGTAGTTCATGATCCTTCGGCTCAGGTTTTGGAACCTCTTTTAACTCAAGGCTATCTGATCGTCCATACCGGGTGAATATAATTGCTTTCATGATTTTTCTCTGTTTCTGTCTATCATATCAGCCTTGTTGTATTTACCCATCAAGTTATATTTTCCTGATGGCCACTTCGAGTAGCAGACAGTAGTTTCCCATGATAACCCAGATTGAGTGGTGAGTACCAAAAACCGCCCCGGGTGGGCATTCTAAAATGACCGCAACGAGTACAGACTGTGTGAAAACTCAATAATAATTGAGTTGATTGGGACAGGGCGACACATCATGTAAAGAAATGCCACAATGACTGTTTTCTCGCCCCACATCTGCGCCCATTAGGAGGTTAAGTTGGCTGTATTTCGCCACCTGATATTCTGATCCAGCGTTTTCACACAGCCTGAGTATTTAGCGGACGTCCGCTTATTGCCTGGACCGGTTTGATAGACAATAAAAAACAGCCCCGTAACGTGATTAAGTAGAGAATAAAAGGAAAACGAACCTATTTGTTAATCCCCAACAACTCCACCTCAAAAACTAACGTAGAACCCGGTGAAATCTTACCTGCCGAACGATTCCCATAGGCTAACTCGCTGGGAATAAACAAACGCGCTTTCTCCCCTACCACCATCAATTGTAAGCCTTCCGTCCAACCTTTGATCACCTGGTTTAATCCAAAACTAATCGGCTCACCCCGATTAACGGAGCTATCGAACACCGTGCCGTCCAACAATGTGCCATGATAATGTACTTTCACTTTATCCTTCGGTCCGGGATGTACATTTCCGGTACCGGCATTTATCACTTGATACTGCAACCCAGAAGGGAAAACCTGAACCCCTTCAATCGATTGATTTTTAGCCAAAAACGCAACGCCCATTTCAATATTACCCTTAGCCGATTTGCCCCCGACAAATTGCTTGTATAAGACGAAGGCCGTTAAGGCTACGATGACCAATATAATGACTTTCATTAACGCATTTCTCGCTGTAATTTGGATGCCGGGAATGGTAACTGATTTGGCGGACTCGAGCGGCAGAAAAGTGCATGGAACGGTGATCTAAAATTGGCTGAAAACTGCTCAAGCAGGCGTTCGCGTTTTTGCACGGCCTCTGCCCAAACCCGTCGTTTATTAACGCCTTGGCTGGGATGGCTAAAAATGTCACTGCCTATGGTATCGCGGCGATGGCTTTAAACATTCGTAAAGGCGCAAAGTTTCTGCGACTGTATGGCTTGCCTGAGCCAGGTTTACAGGGTTGGTGTGCCTAAATTGTATAAAAAAGCAGAGAAATGATCAAAAGCACCTTAATTCAAGGCCATATTGTCCGACTTATCCGGAAAATGTCGAAAACAAAAGCGAAATTCAGGATTAACGACAAAAGTCAGCTGTTATGCTGAGGCCTCTATTCAATAGGGCTCATACCATGACAAAAAAAATTGGAACACTTCATTTAGATAAGGTTATTGAAAATCACACTCAAGATATGGCGAACAAAGTTGTGGCCATAACGGGAACGACAAGCGGGACAGGTTTTGTGTGTGCAAGAGAGATTGCTAAATTGGGTGGAACGGTGCTGCTTTTGAATCGTGAAAGTGAACGTTCTGTAGCATCATTCAAACGCCTGAAAAAAGAAGTTCCAGGAGGGAAGTTGTTCACAGTTAGCTGTGATCTACAAGATTTTGAAAGCGTTCGGAATGCCATAGCTGAGATCAAATCAAACTATGATGTCATCGATGTCTTGTGTAATAACGCTGGCGTGATGGCGTTAAAAGAGCAGGCTACGAAGGATGGGTATGATATTCAAATGCAAACAAACTGTCTTTCTCACTTCTTGTTGACAAAGGGATTGTTTCCTCTGCTAAAGAACAGCCGCGAGTCTCGTATTGTGAATCATTCGTCTATGGCAAGATTAGGAGCGCCACTGGAGATGAAGTATTTTGGTAAAAATAGTGGTGATTTGGGAGGAGATGGAACTGACGAAGAAAACTCCAGTTTTTCAGGCCCCCGATGGCAACGTTACCATCAAACGAAACTCGCCAATTGTGTGTTTACGTATGGCCTAAAACAGAAGTTAGCACAGCACAATATTACTCACATAAAAGTGCTTTTAGCTCATCCAGGGCTTGCATTGACGAACTTACGATTTACGACTGCCGATAATGGAGGGATGGATGCTGATAGTCCTATTATGGGAAATGCCCAGACTGCTGAAGACGGTGCCTTAGGTATTATCCGTGCGTGTATGGATAAAGACGCTGAATCTGGTCATTTCTACGGACCGAAAGAATGGGCTGGTTTCCCAGAGTTATTGCCACCTGAAGATGTATTGCTTGACCCCCAAAACATTCAAATCAACTGGGAAGGATGCGAAGCTGCAGTTGGTAGATTTACTTTTTGACTGGATATTTCATGAATTTAGGTGATGATCGGGCAGGCCGGACTGCTAAACACCATGCTTAACGAAAATGTCTCCCGCTGGGCACTTATCTCGGTATTATTTCTGCATTGGAATAGACGTAACACGTTTTAAACCGCTCACGTTTATCAATTCTCAAGAAGAAAGGTTACCGGGCCATCGTTTTGCAACAAAACCTGCATATCAGCACCGAACTGGCCAGTGGCAACAGGGGAATGCTGTGACTGGATACGTTCGACTACGCGGTTAAATAAGCGTTCACCTTCGGCGGGTGTTGCGGCAGTAGAAAACCCGGGTCGTAGTCCCTTATGCGTATCGGCTGACAGGGTAAACTGCGATACCAATAATATACTGCCATCGACTTGCCCGATGTTCAAATTCATTCGCCCCTGCTCATCTGCGAACAGGCGGTATTTCAATAGACGATCAGCCAGAGTGTCCACATTTTGCTCGGTATCATGTGCATCAATACCGACCAAAACCAGCATCCCGTGTTTTATCCCACCGACTATTGAGTCATTTACGGTGACATGGGCGTGTTTTACCCTCTGTATCAATGCTTTCATGTAGGGATCAAAATAGTAGCCCGGGAAGGGTATTGGTGTCCTGTTTCATTTTCCGCTTTTTCTTTTCGGTCTGTTTGAGTTCCTCGACCGTTTGCTTTTTCTGATGGCGGTTTTGCTGCTGTTTCTCCAGTGATTGTTGTAACTCTTTTTGTTGTTGCAGCGTGGCCTCTACTTCTTCCCGGGATGGCTCCGGCGGGATATCGACAATTTTTGCGTCGCTATTGTCATCCGGTTTGATGGTTGAATAGAACACCTTGCCCTCTTCATCAACAGTTTTATAAATAGTCTGGGCATGGGCGGTGGCCAGGAAACAGAATAGACAGATTAAGCTTAGCAATTTCATCGTATTTCAGGTAACTCACGATATTGAAGGCTGTCAGATACCTGTCTCCTAAATTGTTGATATACTAGGCTTATCCTATCATATCGGTGGCTGACTCTGCTGAAATATTGAATGCTAAGTTTTCTTTTTTATCAAAAGGAGCTTTGAATATGGGGCTGATCAAAGCCTCACAAATTTTCAATCCCTTTTTGCCGGGTGAGCGAGTAGAATCCAGAGGAAGCACTGAATCAATCCGTATTTTCATGAATTTTCAAAAAACAATCCTGAGTTTAACCCTGTTGTTTGTGCTGGCTGCATGTGCAACCAGCCCTACCGGGCGACGCCAGTTGATGCTGGTGTCGGAACAGCAGGCTATCAGCGAATCGGCGCAGGCCTATGTGCAGACGATGGTGCCGCTGGAAAAGCAGGGCAAAATTAATAGCGATCCGGCACTTACAGCCAGAGTGGAGCGCATCACAGGGCGTCTGGTGACCGAAGCTATTAGTATGCGCCCGGACTCAGCCGACTGGAAATGGTCAATGAAAATCATAGATGCCCCGGAAACGGTGAATGCCTGGTGTATGGCGGGGGGGCGTATGGCGCTGTATACCGGGCTGGTGCAGAAAGTTCAGCCCAGCGACGATGAACTCGCGCAGGTTATCGGTCACGAAATTGCCCATGCCCTGGCCAACCACACCGCAGAAAAAATGTCTGTGGCCATGGCCAGCTCTATCGGTGTTCTGGCGGTGGCCGTTGCAACAGATCGTCGTGGAGCGGGGGCAACGGCTGCGGCGGCTGCCACACTC